>CANPOY010000047.1 GCA_947575805.1 uncultured Lachnospiraceae bacterium | reverse complement strand
TGTAGGTTCGCCCTTCTTCCTCGTGGAGGCGGACAATCTTCTTTTTAAATTCGGGGGTGTAATTTTGTGACATAATGAATACCTCTTTCTTGTTATTTTTATTATATCTCATTAGCCACTCCCGTTACAACTTTAGTATAGCACTTCACTTTGGCTTTAGGGCTATCCCGAAACCAGGTGAAAAGTCTGTTGGAGAAGGGAGAGATAGAATTAAAGATGGATTTACCACAGTCTATTTCTTTCGGTATCAGCCCTTGTCTGCTTCCAATGGTTACTGAATAAATTTTCAAAACAGGTCCTACCGCAAGGTGGACTGCTAAAAGCGTTAGCAACTTCGTGAAAACAGCGGCTTGACTTTTGCCGGAGAATGAGATACATTTTCCATATGGTGAAGCAATTGACGGAGGAAAAGGTTTTCTCCTTTGTGGAGAAGCATAAGATGATACAGCCCGGGGATAGGATTATCCTCGGGGTTTCAGGAGGGGCAGACTCTGTTTGCCTCTTATTTCTATTACAGGAATACAGGGAGAGAGTGTCCTTTGATATAGCGGTGGTCCACGTCAACCACGGGATTCGGGGGGCTGAGGCGGAGGAGGACGCCGCCTGTGTGGCAAAGCTTTGCGGGGAGCAGGGTCTGATGTTCCGTTTGGAGTCCGTAGATGTGAAGGCTTATGCGGCGGAAGTGAAGTGCTCGGAAGAGGATGCGGGAAGGCGTCTTCGCTACAGGGCATTTGAAACAGCAGCCCGGGAGCTGGGCGGAACCAGGATTGCGGTTGCCCATAATGCAGAGGACAGAGCGGAAACCATGCTGCTTCATCTTTTTCGGGGAAGCGGCCTGAAAGGAATGCGGGGAATAGAGCCGGTACGGGCAGATGTAATCCGTGGTGCAGACATAAACCGCCGGGTGGACATTGTCCGCCCTGTACTCTGCCTGGAACGTCATGAAATAGAAGCATATCTGCGGGAGCGAAACATTTCCTGGAGGACGGATGCCACCAACGCCGGAGACGATTATACCAGAAACCGCATTCGCCATCATCTTCTGCCCTGGGCGGAGCAGGAGATTACCGGCAGGGTAGTAAGCCATATGTGCAGGACGGCGGATATTCTGTCGGAGACAGAGGATTATCTGCGGCAGCAGACCAGTGAGGCACTGGCGGGCTGTCTGGCGAGGCCGCTTGAGCCGGGTGGGGACAGGGCGGAAATAAGGGTGGACAGATTCCTTGCCTGCCATCCGATCCTGCAGAAGAGGATACTTCTTTCCCTTGCGGAGGAACTGTCACCGACGGGAAAAGATATTTCCGCCGTTCATGTGGAGGAGGCCTTAAGCCTTTTTGAAAAAGAGGGAAATCGCAGTGTGGACCTGCCCTTTGGCATCCGGTTTGCCAGGCGCTACGGGAAGGTGGTTGCCGGACGACGGGGGGAACCGAAGTCCGGCTCACTGCCAAAGCTCACTTATCAGCGTATACTAATCAGGGAGGGGGAAGAGCTTCCCGGGAAGCTGTACGCGAGAAATCAGTATACGAAATGCTTTGACTGTGATAAAATAAAAGAAACACCGGTTCTTCGATTCCGACGGACAGGAGATTACCTTACCATTTCGGACGGAGCAGGGAACAGGATCCGCAAATCGCTTAAGGACTATATGATCGGGGAGAAAATACCCAGAGAAATGCGGGATCGTATTCCCGTTCTAGCGGAAGGAAGCCATGTCCTGTGGCTGCTTGGTTATCGGATCAGCGAATATTATAAGATTAACGGGAATACAAAGTGTATTTTACAGGTAAAATTAGAAGGAGAGCTGCCTGGGCAGTAAGACCTGTCCGGTACGCGAAACGGAGGAGAAATGGCAGAGCATATCAGGGTACTTTTATCGGAGGACGAGGTAGACAGGAGAATTCAGGAAATCGGAGAGCAGATCAGTAAAGACTACGCGGGGAAAAGCGTTCATCTGGTGTGTGTCTTGAAGGGTGGAAGCTTTTTTATGTGTGAGCTGGCAAAACGGATTACCGTCCCCGTGTCCCTGGATTTTATGTCGGTTTCCAGCTATGGCAGCGGCACGAAGTCCAGCGGAGTGGTAAAGATTGTGAAGGATTTGGATGAACCGCTGCAGGGCAGGGATGTTCTGGTGGTAGAGGATATAGTAGACAGCGGAAGGACACTGAGTTATCTGATGGAGATGCTGCGGGACAGAAGGCCGGCTTCTCTGCGTCTGTGCACTCTGCTGGACAAGCCGGAGCGGCGTGTCATTGATGTGAACGTGGATTACACGGGATTTCAGATTCCTGACCAGTTTGTGGTGGGATACGGTCTGGACTATGACCAGAGATACCGTAATCTGCCATATATCGGAATTGTGGAGTTTGACAAATAGGAGGCTTTGGATTTGAGACGAGAGGGCAAGGGATTCTATTCTTTTTTTGTTTTTATTCTGTTTATGCTGTCAATGGTTCTGGTATTTAATATTGTGAACCAGAAGATAGAGGAGGACTATACCAAAGGGAAATTTCTTGCGGATCTGGAGGCAGGTAATGTCACGGATGTGGAGATCAGGCTGAACAGTGAAACTCCCACCGGTACACTGGAAATCGGGCTAAAGAGCGGGGAAAATAAGACCTTGTATGTGGCGGATGTGGTGGAGATTGAGGAAATCGTCCGCTCATACGGGTTTGACCCTATGGTGGGGGACGTGCCAAGACAGAGCTGGGTTCTGACTACGCTGGTGCCCATGCTGATTGTGATTGTAGTGGGCGTTTTTCTGTTTATGATGATCAATGCGCAGAATGCGGGTGCAAACGCCGGAAACGCCAAGATGATGAACTTTGGCAGGAGCCGCGCCAAAATGTTCACAGGTGATAAAGGAATATCTTTTGCGCAGGTGGCCGGCATGAAGGAGGAAAAGGAAGACCTTGAGGAGATCGTGGATTTCTTAAAGGAGCCCGGAAAATACAACCGAATGGGAGCAAGAATACCCAAGGGTGTGTTGCTGGAAGGCCCTCCCGGAACGGGTAAGACTTTGTTGGCCAAGGCTGTGGCAGGAGAGGCAAATGTAGCTTTTTTCAGCATTTCCGGTTCAGATTTTGTGGAAATGTATGTAGGTGTGGGCGCGTCCAGAGTCCGTGACCTGTTTGAGGAAGCGAAAAAGAATGCCCCCTGCATCGTGTTTATCGACGAGATTGACGCCGTTGCAAGGCGTCGGGGAACCGGTATGGGCGGCGGGCATGACGAGCGGGAGCAGACATTGAATCAGTTGCTGGTGGAAATGGATGGTTTTGGCGTCAGCGAAGGGATTATTGTCATGGCAGCTACCAACAGAGTGGATATTCTGGATCCGGCAATTCTTCGCCCGGGCCGTTTTGACCGCAAGGTGACGGTATGTACCCCCGATGTTGGCGGTAGGGAGGAGATCCTGAAGGTGCATGCCAAAAACAAGCCATTGGCTGAAGATGTGGATTTAAAGCAGATTGCTCAGACCACGGCGGGCTTTACCGGAGCAGATCTGGAGAATCTCCTGAATGAGGCTGCCATTAACGCTGCCAGGGGTGACAAAACTTATCTGTGTCAGGAGGATATACGTAAGGCCTTTGTCAAGGTAGGGATCGGTGCGGAGAAAAGAAGCCGCGTGATATCGGACAAGGAGAAAAGAATCACGGCTTATCACGAATCCGGTCATGCCATTCTGTTCCATGTACTGCCGGATGTGGGCCCGGTGTATACGGTTTCCATCATTCCCACAGGCCAGGGAGCGGCAGGATATACCATGCCGCTGCCGGAGAAGGATGAAATGTTTCTGACAAAAGGGCAGATGTTTCAGGAGATTATGGTCTCCCTGGGCGGAAGGATTGCGGAGGAAATCATTTTCAAGGACATTACCACCGGCGCCTCCAGCGATATTAAGAAGGCAACTAAGGTAGCAAGGAGAATGGTGACCCGTTACGGCATGTCTGAAAATATAGGCGTGATCTGTTATGACGATGATGACGACGAGGTATTTATCGGCCGTGACCTTGCTCATACAAAATCACACAGTGAGGCCGTGGCCGGTGAGATCGACAGAGAGGTAAAGTCGATTATCAGGGAATGCTATTCCAGGGCAAAAGCAATTATTATGGAGCACGAGCAGGTTCTGCACAGCTGTGCCAAGCTTCTGCTGGAAAAGGAGAAGATTGGCAGAGAGGAATTTGAGAAGCTGTTTGCAGCGGAAGCCTGAGGGACATTTGACAAGATTTATACAAGTTGCACAAAACGATATTGGTAAATTTGTGAAATTTGTGAATTTTAGAAATAGCCAAATGGTTTGGGAAATGCTATTATAATATTCGTAACCCCCCCTAATACATTGTATAGTTTTTGCTATACCCCATAAGAAAGAAATACCTTCTCTGAAAAGGACAGTCACCCCATGGCTGTCCTTTTTACTTACTTATTCCAGATAATTTCTATTGCTCCGCTTTCCTCATGCAGCACAATTCTGTCGATCAGTAAACCGATAACATATTTCTTTTGGTCCATTTCCAGTTCGCTATATTTTTTCAGGGCAATACCGTCGGCCGTCAGCTCGGGGATTTGCAGCCTGTCAATATTATCATAGTTAAGTTTTATATCAAGTCGTAAGGAGTTGATCTGCTTTTGGGTATCCTCAATGGGCTGGACAACTGCCTGCTTTAGTTCGCTTGAGGTGGAGGCTATTTGAATGAGGTTTTCAAGCTGCTTTTCCAGCACGGTGATCTGTTGCTGCCTTTTTTCCCTTGCTTCCTCCCTTGCCCTTGTCAGACTGTGGAGGTTGCCCAGCCTGTGCTGGATTTGTTCACCTACTTCCTTCTGTATCCTGTAGAAGTTGAAATGATTGTATTTATGATTGCAGGTTTTCAAAATGCGCCGACCGTAGCAGCTGATATAGGGCCTGCCGTTTGTACTTTTACCGTACGCCAGAATTGCACGTCCGCAGGTGCATTTCAGTTTGCCGCCCAGCTCCTGTAAGCGGCTGCTTTTGGTGCAGGCGGAGAAGGCCTCATTTCTGCCGAGCCGGTCCATGGCTGCTATATAGTCCCGGCTGTCGATAATGCCGTTAAAATTTGTCACGTATACAGACGTGTTTTCCAGAGTTTCATATTTTCGGACGTTAGCATTGCCTGTCTTTTTCCCCACAATATGGGCCGAATGCTTGCCGTCCCATGCTTTTTTTTCATTCAGAAAATTGATATGGCCTGCGGCTAGGTAATCATATAAAATATCATCTGCCTTGACATAAACGGTATTCTGCAGAATCTTGCTGATCGTGGAGGATGTCCAGCCGCCTGCCCTGCTGGCGTACCCCTTTTCCCGAAGCTGCCTTGCAACCTCGGCCAAAGAGATCTTTGTGCTTTCCAGGTACAATCGGTACATCATTTTGACAGCTTCTATTTCCGATTCACAGGGGATAAGCGTCGGTTTGTTATCCGCCGTCCTGCCATTCGCAAAACCGTAGGGGGCGGGGCCGGATGCCCAGGTGCCGCTCTCGCTGATGCGATAATAGTAATTATCCTTAACACGCTGCTGAATGTTTTCCCGCTCCATCTGTGCAAAGGTGATCAGAATGCCCATCATAGCCCGACCCATGGAGGTACTTGTATCAAAGGCTTCCGAAACACTTATAAAGTTGCAGTTGTGAGCCATCATTACTTCATACATATTATAGAAGTCCGTAATATTTCTGGAGAACCGGTCCAGGCGATAGACGATTACAGCATCAATTTTATTGTCCTGAATGTCTTTCAGCAGCTTGTCCAGGGAGGGTCTTTCAATGTTTTTACCGGAATATCCCTTATCGGTGTATTCAAGATAGGGTTCATGCGGCAGCAGTTTTGTTTTGCACAGCTCAAGCTGTCCCTCAATTGAGACGCTTTCCTTTTTATCAAGTGACTGTCTGGCGTAGATGGCTTTCATGTGCAATGTCTCCTCTCTGAAATGTACGACATTTTTTACAAATAGTTGCAGCTTTATATGGTAGCTAATATCACCACTTGTTTTATTTTGCAAGCACTATTTTTAAAAATTATTATTACCATTTGAGACCGGATTATATTTGTCTACACTGAGTTGTGATATGTCTGAAGACGGGGAAAAGCCGCATGGAAGCTGGTTTGCTACTCCCGGTTGCTAAAACAGCAACTGAATATAGCTTGCTATTTGCGGGCGTTTTTACAATAATAAAAGAGAAATTTTTAAAATACAGGAGGATGATTATGAAGATCAAAAAAGGAATGCTGGCGGGGCTCATTGCCATAATGATGAGTTTATCTTTCGTTGCATGTGGTAATGAGGATAAGGAGACCATGGGAAGATCCACAGAGCCGATGACAGACAACACGGAAACATCAGAAGAAACGGAACAGACAAAGGAATCGGAACCGTCAGAAGAATCGGAAGAGTCAAAGGAAACGGAAGAGTCAGAGGAAACGGAAGAGTCAAAGGAATCGGAAGAGTCAAAGGAAACGGAATCGTCAGAAGAATCGGAAGCAGACGGCTCCTCAGAGGAAGGCTCAGATCAGCAAACAGGAGAGGAAAGCAGCGAAGGTTCATCAGCATTCGAAGTCCCGGTTCAGGAGGACTTTACCCCGGTTGAAGGCTTAAGCGACATGTATGTTGATCTGGACAACAGGTCTTTTGCATATAATGGAAAGGTTTTCACATTGGGTGAAAGTACACTGAAGGATTTGATTGACGGAGGAATCCCTTTTGATGAAAGTGATTTAAACAATAAGGGAAACAATTTGAACAGAAATTATGAAACAAGCAGATATTCGGCAACCATTAACGATTATGTGTTTATGCAGTTTACGTTTATCAACATAACCGATGGCAACATGACGGAAGAAGAGTGCCCGCTGTCATCTGTAAGAATATGTTTTATCTACTTACCGCAGCCCCAATACGAAGCGGAAAGAAATGCAACAATAACGGAGAATATTCTCGACGCAGGGAATTCGGTTTGTTTTGCCTTCCCGCTGACCCTTACTAAGGAGCAGCTTCTGGCAAACAGCAGTGAAGGCGCGGAGCAGGATGATTACAATCATGTGAATTACTACATTAAGTCAGAAGTTTATATGGGCAGAAGCGGTTATCACTTTAATTTTGACAAAAACACCGATCAGATGAAGGAAGCCACAATAAGCTGGCTTCCGTGATGAAGTCCTGCTAAAAAAAATAAGGAAACTATTGAATTAAGTCCGCATATTCAGTAAAATATACAATGAAGACTCAGACAGAAGAAAAGCAGGAGAGTAGATTGTGGAAGAAAAACTGAATTTGGACAAAATTAAAAAGCTGGAAAATAATAAACGATATATTGCGACTATGCGCCCGGTATTTAACAGGCGGGCGCTCTTTTCGGATACCACCGGAGATTACCTGATACCGGAGGAGCCGTCAGCAGGCGAGAAGGTTACCGTGAAATTCCGTACTGCCAGGAACAATGTGGATCGGGTGGTCCTGGTCTGCGGAGGCGAAAGCCAGGTTATGACGAAGGTGGAAAGTGACAAGCATTTTGATTTTTATGCCGGTGAGCTGCAGCTTGGAAGTGAAAAGGTAAATTATTATTTTGAAATTCAGTCAGGGAGCCTGCGGGCATATTACGATACCAGGGGACTGGTACAGGATGTGAATGCCTATTATGATTTTGTGATTCTGCCCGGTTTCAGGACGCCTCAGTGGGCCAAAGGCGCGGTCATGTACCAGATCTATGTGGATCGCTTCTTTAACGGGGATCCTTCCAACGATGTACTGACCAATGAGTACTGTTATATTAACCAGCCTGTGAACAGGGTGGAGGACTGGGGCCGCTATCCCGCTAATATGGATGTCAGGGAATTTTATGGAGGGGATCTGCAGGGAGTTCTGGACAAGATGGATTACCTGCAGGATTTGGGAGTGGAGGTTCTTTATTTCAATCCCCTCTTTGTATCCCCTTCCAATCACAAATATGACAGCCAGGATTACGATTATATAGACCCCCATATTGGAAAGATCGTTGATGACAGGGGTGATCTGCTTCCCGAAGGTCAGAGGGAGAACAGATTTGCATCCAGGTATATCAACCGGGTGACTAATCCGGCAAACCTGGAAGCCAGTAACCAGCTTTTTGCTAAGGTGGTGGAAGAAGCGCATAAACGCGGAATTCGTGTGATCATGGACGGTGTGTTTAATCATTGCGGTTCTTTTCATAAGTGGATGGACAAAGAGCGCATTTATGAGAATGCGGAGGGCTATGAGAAAGGGGCATATATCAGTGCCGACAGCCCATACAGGAATTATTTTTCCTTCGGAAACCAAAACGCTTGGCCTTATAACAGATCCTATGACGGCTGGTGGGGGCATGATACTTTGCCGAAGCTGAATTACGAGGATTCGAAGGAATTGGTGGAATATGTGCTGAGGATAGGGAAGAAATGGGTCTCTCCGCCATATAATGCGGATGGCTGGAGGCTGGATGTAGCGGCGGATCTGGGGCGCAGCCAGGATTTTAATCATCATTTCTGGCAGGAGTTCCGCAAGGTTGTCAAGGAAGCGAACCCGGAGGCAATTATTCTGGCGGAGCACTACGGAAATACAAAGGAATGGCTGCAGGGCAACGAGTGGGATACCGTCATGAACTATGATGCTTTTATGGAGCCGGTAACCTGGTTTCTGACGGGTATGGAGAAGCACAGCGATGATTTCAGGGAGGATCTCCTGGGAAATGCGGATAGCTTCTGGGCTGCCATGCAGCACCACAGCGCCAGTTTTTCCATGCCCAGCTGGCAGGTTGCGATGAACGAGCTTTCCAACCATGACCATTCCCGTTTTCTCACACGTACGAATCATAAGGCGGGAAGGACTGACAGCGCGGGGCCTCAGGCTGCGGAGCAGGGCATAAATAAGGCAGTTTTCCGTGAGGCTGTGGTTATGCAGATGACCTGGGTGGGAGCGCCTACAATTTATTACGGGGACGAAGCAGGCGTGTGCGGATTTACGGATCCGGACAGCAGGCGTACTTACCCCTGGGGCCGTGAGGATCAGGAGCTGATTCAGTTTCACAAGGATATTATCCGTCTTCGCAGGGAGAATCCGGAGCTGCGCAACGGCTCTATCAAATATGTGGACAGAGATTATAATTTTCTGGCGTACGGTCGTTTCAACAGGGAAGGCAAATGCCTGATCCTGGTCAATAATAACAATCATTCCATAGAGAGACAGGTCTTTGTCTGGGAACTGGGTACTGCAAAGCATGGAAAGATGCGGGCACTGATCTGGACCGATGAAAACGGATACAGCAGCGGACAGGAATATGATGTGGTCGGCGGAAAGATAAAGATTGAGCTGCCGAAGACCTGTGCGGTGGTATTGAAGTTTGTACAGGAGGGGGAATGCACTGTTGCAAAAATGATGCAATAAGAGAGTATACTGCTGCTATAGCTTGGATATAAGCTGTAGCAGCATTTGTTGACTTATTATGATTTACAGGTCGGAGGTAAAGCATTGAGGAAGGCAGGTAAGGCGGCCTTACTGGCGGTATGCGTAGTTCTTATGGCGCTGTGGCCCATGTCTGGCGTATGCGCAGGGCAGACACCGGAGGAAAAAGAAGCACTGGAGCGGCTGATTGAGTGTTACAGGGAATACGAAGCCAGATTTGCTGCCATTGAGAAGGTTTCGGACATAGAGGAGAGCGGTTTTTATGTCATTGAGGAGCAGAGCTTTCCGGTTATTCTGGAATCTTTTGGAGAAGAAGAAGTGACCTTTCTGCCCATTTTGGACAAAGAGTACTGCAGAATGGCAGTACTGATTGCCGACAGCGAGGGAAATATCCTTTATAAGACCAACCAGCTGGAGACCAACAACCGGCATCTGGGGGAGCTGAAGCAGCCTACAAAGGGAATTGCGGCTGTTTCTTTTCAGGATTTGAACAGAGACGGTCTGACGGATATTATACTGATTACGGATTGCAGAAATGAGACCGGAGAGTACGAGGGAAGAACCTATAAGACCGGGGATGTCCTGTTTCAGCAGGAAGGCGGGTTTTACAGGGATTGGAGGATCTCAGACAAGATCAACCGCTTCAGCATGAACAAGAGCGTGGATTTTATTGTAAGTTATGTCAGGGACGGTATATCCGTGGAGGTGCTGTACACGGCTGCGACCCTGGACGAGCTGTTGGACAATGGTTTTGAGATCATAGAAGAGCAGTGTTATTGGTGCAGCTTTGAGAAACAGGGTACACTGCGGGTGGTTCCCGGTTTCATAAGAATGGCAGAATACAATGTGTTTATGATATATCTGGTAAACGAGCAGGGCTCTATCGTTTGGAGCTTTCAGACCATGGAGGACTATGATAATCTGTATTCCATGAAAGGGATGGCTCGCCGGGACCTGGACGGAGACGGGATGAAGGATATAATGGTTCTGGCCAGATACAGTTATTCCGGACCGGACGGGGAGATGCTGATAGATACAAAATGTTCTGTTTTTTACCAAAGAACGGACGGCTTTGCAGAGGATACGGAATTTGAATACTATCATCAGTGTACCACGGAGGACACGGTAAGCGGATTGGTAGAGATGATTCGGGGGTACTGGGGGTGGACGGTGGAAAATGATTAAAATACTGATTGTGGACGATGAAAAGCCTATCTGCGACCTGATAGAACTTAATTTGTCGGCAGCAGGCTATGACTGCAAATGCGTTCAGGACGGGCTGAAGGCCATTGACCTGATTGAGTCGGAGGCCTTTGATTTGATTCTGCTGGACATTATGCTGCCGGGGGCGGACGGCTATGACATCATGGAGTACATCAAACCACTGAAGATACCGGTGATATTTATTACTGCGAAGCATGAGGTGAAGGACAGGGTAAAGGGCCTGAAGCTGGGGGCGGAGGATTACCTGGTGAAGCCCTTTGACGTGGTGGAGCTGGTAGCCCGTGTGGAGGTGGTGCTGCGCCGCTATAACAAGACGGAGACATTGCTGACTGCAGGGAATGTGACGGTGGATGTTGAGGCCAGAAAGGTAACCAGGGCCGGCAAGCAGGTAGAGCTGACCAACAAGGAGTATGGTCTGCTGGTGTTGTTTATCCGCAATAAGAATATTGCGTTGTTTCGGGAGACTCTTTATGAAAAGGTCTGGGGAGACGAGTATCTTGCTGACAGCCGGACACTGGATCTTCATGTGCAGAGGCTGCGCCGCAAGATGGGATGGGAGGACAACCTGGTGGCAGTATATAAAGTAGGATACCGCCTGGAAATAGGGTGATCATGAAATTTCTGTATAAAATTTTGCTGTGGACCATTATTATCATGGCCGCGGCCTTCGGTATAAGCGGATACTTTTTTGTTAATTTTGTATTTCAGACGTCTCTGGAGCGGGAGGTGGGCCAGGCCCTTGACGGCAGCAATATTCTTCAGTTTGCCTTTGAGACGGCGTCGCTGAATATACCCACGAAATACGGCGTGCTGCAGGATATTGCCGTGGAGCAGATTGGCGCAAAGCTGGACGGAGGCGGGCAGGGCTCCGGGCGTTTGCTGCGCCTTTCCGACGAAGAGAAGAAAGCATTGTATGTCAGTGAAGGGTTTACGGAGGATACTGCGCTCCTGCAGACGATCGTGGAAAATTCCCGAAGCTGGCAGGTGATTCAGCAGGGGGAACGCTATTATGTACAGACCGGGGTCATGGTAAATGCCCTGGACAGGAATCTGTATTTGGAGACCATGGAGGATGTAACGGAGGTATTCGAGGAGAGGGCTATGGGCTTTGAGCTTTACCGGCATGTCACAGTGGTTATGCTGTGTGTCAGTACACTGGTAATGTTCTTCATCTGCACCTTCCTGACAAAGCCCATCCGGCTTCTGACCAGGGCCACCAGGAGGATGACCGTGGGAGATTACGGCTATCGCGCGAGGCAGGTCAGCAATGACGAGCTGGGCCAGCTTACCCAGGATTTCAACAGCATGGCCAATGTGCTGGAGGGCACCATTGGAGAGCTGGAAGAAGAGGTACAGGCGAGGGAGGACTTTATTGCCGCTTTTTCCCATGAACTGAAGACTCCGTTGACGGCTATCATCGGATATGCGGATCTGCTGCGGTCCAGGGAACTGGATGAAGAGAAGCATTTCCTTTGTTCAAATTATATCTATACGGAGGGTAAACGGCTGGAAAACATGTCCTTCCGTTTGCTGGATATTATTGTTACCAGGCGGGAGCAGATTGAGCGGCAGCCGGTTTCTGCGGAGATCTTCTTCCGGTATCTGGAGGATATGTTTGCAGGAAATAAGGATCAGCGTCTGCAGGTCTCCTTTGAGGTGGGAACAGTATATGCCGAGGTCAATCTGATCAAGTCCGTACTTTCCAATCTGGTGGATAATGCCTGTAAAGCTTCTCAGGTCGGGGATGTTGTGGAGGTGTCGGGAAGGATCGTGGAGGGCGGATATGAATTCCGGGTGCAGGATTATGGAGTGGGAATTCCGGAAGAGGAGTTGCAGAGAGTCACGGAGGCCTTTTATATGGTAGACAAATCCCGCTCCCGCAGCAGAAACGGGGCAGGTCTGGGGCTGGCCCTCTGTGAGGGGATTTTGTACCTGCACAAGAGTGAGCTGCGCATAGAGAGCACGGTGGGGGAAGGAACCAGTATGAGCTTTGTCCTGTTTGACATGAAGGAAAAGCAGACAGAGGAGGGCATGAATGAAATTTAGGAGATTAAGTCTGTTTCTTTTGCCCCTGGCAGCGGTTATTGCAGGATTGGCAGTCTGGGGTCCGGAGGTGTTGGCGGAATATCGTGACAATAATATTTTATATCAGATCAAGACGCAGGATGGAGAGACCGGTACGGAAGGGTATCGATATTCCCTGAGCGGTAACGAAAAGCTGTATATTCTGTCAAAATGCCTCAATAACCAGATTCTGCCTGAGAGTGAGCAGAATGCCCTGACGAAGCAGGAGAATAGGAGTCTGGATTATCGGGAGCTGACGGGAACCTATGCCCTGGTGGTAAACCGGAAGGATTCCTCGGGGCGGGAGATTGAGAGCGCCCTGGGTATTGAGCTGTGTGATCAGGCAGTGGAGGAGCTGAAGAAGCTGGGAATCCTGCCCGGGTCAATAAGGCCGGTCAGTGAAAGGATGTACACGGCGGTAATGTACTCTGCCATCGATGTACCTGAGCCCAGAAATAACGTGCTGGTCTGGAAGATTTCTCTGGATACGGGCAAGCAGACGGCGGACAGGCGAAATCGGCTGCTGGATGCGTATGTAGACGCGGACACCGGGAAAGTTTATGAATTCTATGCCAGGATTGACGCCTCTTCCTGGGCTGACGTGGATTCGGACGAGATTATTGCCGCCTGGGCGGAATATATGGGTCTGGATGAACCCCGGGAATATGAAAATGCAAACCCTTTGTCCGAGACTACACCTTATTTCAAAAAATATACTTTTACGGGTATGGAGGAGGGAAATACCGTTGTGACAGTAGGCTTTTATGAGGGCATCAACGAACTCTTCCTGAAGATTTCCAAATAGCGGCAGCAGACGATGCAACTTTGATGGAAAAAGTTTGAAAGTTTTATGCAAAAAATATGAATATTTGACGGAGTTCCCCTGTAAGCTTTATATAGTAGCTGCAGGGGGTTCTTATATTTCCGGGACGGGAATATAATATATTTCCGGGAGCGGAAATATATGGGAAAAGAGGTTAACATCATGTACGGGCAGGCAAAAGGAAAGGGCTATGAAGTAAGACTGGTGAGGGTGAGTCCATGGGACAGCAGAACGGATCGAGGCGGCAGATGCCGCAGCAGGCGAGGCGGCAGGATAGCCGCAGGTCTGATGACCGTGATGCTGGTGCTGACCGTTTGCCTGAGTGTACTTTATTTCTGCCTGCTTCCGGAGGATGAGGAAATTATGCCAGCATCCGTGAACGGCACCCTGCCGGAGGGAAATAATGTTTGGCAGATCATGCCGGAGGATAATAAATTCGGACTGGAAAAGGGCGACAAAACAGAAATGACACAGGTGTCGCAGACGGAAGAAGCTTTGGAAACAGAATTAAAAACACCCCTGATCGTCCTTGATCCGGGACACGGCGGAGAGGATGAAGGCTGTATGCGGGGTGATGTGCTGGAAAAGGAGATCAATCTGGAGATTTGCAGACGTGTTGAGGAGAAGCTTAGGGGGATGGGCTTTGAGGCAGTGCTGACACGAGAAGATAATGATACCGTGTTGAGCTTGGAGGAAAGGGTGTCAATAGCGGAGGAGACTGGAGCCGACATATATGTCAGTATCCACCAGAATGCTACGGAAGAGAAAGAAAGCTCCGCCAGAGGGATTGAAACCTGGTACTGTGACAAGACAGAAGACAGCAGGCGCCTTGCCAGACTGCTCCACGGGGAAATCCTGAAGGAAACTGAGGCAAAGGGGCGGGGGCTGTGTGAAACGGAGGAGATGTACGTGATTCGGGAGACATCTATGCCCGCCTGCCTGATTGAAACAGGTTTCCTTTCAAACAAGGAGGACAGAAAGCTGCTGCAGGATTCCGTCTATCTGGATCAGCTTGCGGCGGGAATTGCGGAAGGCATCAACTATTATTTTCATCCCAAGACCATGTATCTTACATTTGACGACGGACCCTCCGAAGAAAATACGACAGCCGTGCTGGATATACTCAGGGAGCATGATATTAAGGCTACTTTTTTCGTAGTGGGGGAAAATGTGCGGAAGCATCCGGAGGTTGCCCGTAGAATTGTGGAGGAGGGTCATACCATCGGTATTCATTGTAATCGTCATGAGTATGATGTGATCTATGAGAGTGTGGATAGTTATCTGGCGGACTTTCAGGAGGCCTATGACACGGTGTATGAGGTCACTGGGGTGGAGGTAAAGCTGTTTCGGTTTCCCGGCGGCAGCATCAATGCCTATAATGAGGACGTGTATGAAGAGATTATTAAGGAAATGGATGCCAGAGGCTTTATCTATTTCGATTGGAACGGCTGCCTGGAGGACACCGGAAGGAAGACTGCACCGGCACAGCTGATAGAGAATGCAAAGAAAAGTACGCTGGGTCGCAGGAAGGTGGTAATGCTGGCCCATGACATTGTATATAATACCACTCTTTGCCTGGATGAGCTGATTGAAAGTCTTCCGGAGTATCAGTTTGAGCCCCTGACAGAGGATGTAAAACCGATCCAGTTTTGAATCAGGTCGGGAAACGAATGACAATCTGATGATTCGCCAGGCGAATTCAGGTCGGGAAACGAATGACAATCTGGTGATTTGCCTTGTGTTCCGCCTCGTCGGGGAGGGTTTCCAGGATAATGTCAGTATTGTACCTGCGCTGCAGTGCCCGTTTTAAGATCAGATCGCAGATTTGAGGGTTCTTGGGCAGCAGAGGGCCGTGGAGATAGGTGGCAATTACGTTTTTGTATATCAGGCCCTCATAATCGTCGTTTTCCGTATTTCCATGTCCGCTGCTAACGGTGCCAAAGGGAGAATAACCGCCAATGAAAGTGCGTCCGCTGTGATTTTCAAATCCCACCACCGGCATTGGCACAAGTTCGCTCTTTAGAACGATATTTCCCACCAGCCGCTCCGGTGCCCACTTTGTGTAAATGTCAAGGATGCCTAAGCCTTCTGTTTTGCCTCTGTCAGTCTCATAATAATCTCCCAGCAGCTGATAGGCAGCGCATATTGCCAGGACGCACCCCCCATCCTCTACATAGGCCTTGAAGTCCCGGCAGATGCCGGTGAGGTACTTGGCTGCCAGCTCTGATTCTCTGTCAGAGCACCCTCCCCAACAGACAATATCCAGATCCGTGAAGTCGATCCGTTCTCCCACCGCAAGAGAAATGATCTCTGCATCTATTCCACGCCACTGCAGGCGCTTTTCCAGACAACGTACATTTCCCCGATCCCCGTAGAGGTTAAAAAGTTCCGGATACAGATGTCCTATTTTCAGTTTCATAGGCGGCTGCCTCCTTTCCTGACAGACTGGATTCTTTGTAGTATCCGGTTGGTTCGATACAGCCCGGAATAATTCGTAACGATATATAGATTCCTGCTTCCCTGCAGGATAAGTCCCTGGATAGTATGGCGGATGTCTGCTGCAGAGCTGCAGGAGATTCCCTCGTATTTCAGGCAAAGCTCCATATCGCTGCTTCGTATGCCGCCGACAGTGACTGTTTTTACAGAGGTATCCGAGAGATTATCATAATCTACATCCCAAAGCCAGGATGTATCCTCACCGTCCAGCTTTGTGTCATTGATCTGAATGAATACATCCTTTGGCTTCGGATCCTGCCTGATCAGAAAGAGCTTCTGCTGGAAGCCCACAGGATTCTTGGCCAGGAAGAGCTGCACATGAGCTCCGTCGATGGTATAAGTGCTTTCCCGGTCATTGCCGTAGTCAAACTGCTCAATAACCGGGTGGAATTTCTGTCTGGGAGCCTCCACAATCCACAGGCCCGCATAGGCGGCCAGGGTGTTATACACGTTGTAGGGTTCCCGGAAATGAGTTCTCACGGGTGTGCCGGCCAGGGTAAAGGAATAGCAGCCGCTGAAATAAATTTCCGCTGCGGAGATGTCCGGACGGGGACGATGGAAACCGCAGACCGGACAGTGCCAGATACCCAGCTGACCGTATTGGACAAGATCGTATTTCAGACGTGCGCCGCAGGCAGGGCAAAAAATAATTTCCTGCGGTCCCGTGGGAAGATTTTCCGCCAGCTTTTCGCCGATTCCGTACGTGGTCACAGGATTCCTGCAGCAGTCGGCCAGCATTCGGGAACAAACATCATCCCCGTTGATGACAAGTTCCGCTTCAGGCACGTGCTTCAGGGCCTCCTGAATCCTTTTGCAGACCGTATCCACCTCGCCGATGCGGTCCATCTGATCCCGGAAAATATTTGTGACAATTACGCAGTGCGGCCTCAGCCGGGAAAAGACGGATTCGGAGGACAGCTCATCCACTTCGATGCAGGCGTAATCCGCATCAATCTGCCCCTGGCTGTCCGCAGCCAGGACAAAGGCAGAGACCACACCGTCCGGCAGATTTGCACCCAGACGGTTGCTGATGACTTTTAGCCCATGAGCTTCCAGCACATGGGTTAAAATGCTGTTGGTAGTAGTTTTCCCGTTCGTTCCCGTCACCGCGATTACTTTCTTGCGAACCATACAGGAAAGTCCGGAAAGAATTTCGGGATCGATACATGCGGCAACATGGCCGGGCAGAGAAGAACCGCTGCCTCTTTTCAGCCTTGTGGATGCCATATAGATAATTTTAGCACAGAAAATTGCCAGTCTGCTTCGTAGTTTCATAATACATTCCTTTACCCTTCTGCGTGCTTTGGCACGCATCCCAATCAATAGTTGATACAAAAAAAGTTAGGGAAAATTTGTTTCCGGCTTGTATCTGACTTGCCCGGTTTTTGTAAAATTGCAGCTGTGCCCAACCGCGCAGGTGTATATTTTTTAAAGTCGTTGATTTTCGAAAAAGAAAGTGCATATTGACAAGTATATCGAAAGCTGATATATTTAAATTACGATATATCGGAGGACGACATAATGAAAGCTGAAGGAACAAACAGAAATATCCCATTGACGGAGGCATTGTTCTATATTCTGCTCTCCCTGCGAAAGCCCAATCATGGATACGGTATTATTCGGGAGGTGGAGGAGCTGACGGAGGGCAGGGTAGTACTGGGTCCGGGAACGCTCTATGGAGCCATCCAGACTATGACAGAGAAGGGCTGGATCTGTATTTACAGCGAGGAGACGGCATCCCGGAAGAAAAAGCAGTATATTATCACTGACCTGGGCAGGGATATTTTCCGGGAGGAAAAAAGGCGTTTGGAAGAGCTGGTAAAAAATGCCGGCCTGTTTGCTGCGGAGCTGTGACGGTATGATGAAAGGTAAATAGCCCGGGCAGGGGGAAAGAAGGAGAGGAAACAAAAAATGGTAAAGTTTCGTTGGTTTTATAATACAGATAAGGAGACGGAGTGGCTTAACCATATGGCGGAGCAGGGCTGGGCCATGACAGAATTTTGTTTTGGCTTTTATCGTTTTGAAAGGTGTGAGCCGGGAGAGTATATTTATCAGACGGATGTTGCAGAAAAATTGTTCGGCGTGTCGGAGGATTATCGACAATTTGTGGAGGAAACGGGAGCAGAGATTGTCTGTCTTTGGGGCTTTTGGGTTATTCTGCGAAGAAAGGCGGAGGCAGGATCCTTTCAGATGTATACGGATGTGGAATCCACAATTGGTTACTATACAAAGATCAAGAATCTTTTCGGTACAGTGGAAACTATAGAGGCCGCCGGTCTGCTGAGCGGGATTTATGGGGCAGTGATGGGATATACTCGCTTTGGCTGGGTGCTTGCCCTTGTGGCGGGGCTCCTTTTGCTGCCATTTTTGTGGCAAACGGTGCATCTGAAGAGGATATTGAAGGAGCTGGCAAATCGGAGGGAGGAAACGGTTACGGCACCGGGAGAAGGTGCACATATCCATATGCTGTGGAAACGGATCGTCATTGTCGCAAGCTTGTTTGGCGCCCCTGTTTTGTATGCCGTGCTGCATGAGCTGGGGCATTGCATTGCGGTGTGGCTCTGCGGTGGAACCGTTACAAGCTATTATCCCTTTGGCATTCGTGATCATGTCATCCCCCATATGTCATATCAGGGGATTACGGACAGTTTTTCTCATGGACTGGTTGATATTTTCGGATCAATAATTCCTCTGGCGGCAACAATAGTTGTATTGTTATTTTGGAAAGGATCGAAAAAGCATGCCTTGCTGAATATCTGTGTAGGGATCATATCAGGAATTTTCCTGATAAGCACCCTTGCCTGGATCGTTGAACCCATAGGCCGCCTGATGAACCGTTTTGACCCTCATTCGGATGTCTCAAAGTTTTTAGATACAACGGGACTGCATCCGGCTGTGGTTATGTTTTGTGCTCTTCTTATTTTCGGACTGACTTTATTTTTGTTTATCAAAAGAAGATCAAGGTTTCTCCTGGGGTTTGTGGACAGGAAGTTTGCCGTTAGATTTTTAATTTTTTTAGTTACCGCATGTTTTATGGAGATGTTGTTATTGTATTTCGGAAAAGTCGGCGCTGATACGATTCTGGCGGAGGGTAATATTGAGTATGCGATTACAGGCAGCAAGGATTCCATAGTGCAGGCGGAGTACGAGATCCTGGTTGAGGAGCCGGGAGAATATGTCGGCTATGCGGAATGGAAGCTGAACAGAGAGGGTGCCGTAGCAGGTATGGCGCTTATGGGCGGGGATGAAAGCTACCTGGGCTGTACGGCAAATTGGGTACAAGCAGAATTTTATCCCGTTTACCTGGACAGTGGCAGCTATACTCTCTACTTTTATTTCCTGACCTGTGAGGAGGACTGGCTGGAATACTGCGAGATTACCGGGACGGATGCAAGCAATCTGTCAGATTACACCTGGGAACCTGATATACCTGCTGCAGTCACCGGGAAATACCGCATTTTGAGAAATGTACAATAAATCAGAAGAAAATTTGGTGGCAGGAGGAAATCAGGATGGCTGAGTACGCGGTTTATCCTTTTTCCTGGGGCTTTTTGGAGATCAGGTATGAGGGAAATGTGGTGACAGGCCTGAATAGGACGGAAGAGCCCGGACAGAAACAAGCCCGGACGGCATTAACAGACCTTGTATACAGGCAGATTGCGGAATATTTTCAGGGCATCCGCAGGAGCTTTTGCTTTCCCTATAAGCTTCACGGAACGGAATTTCAGATAAGGGTGTGGCAGGAGCTCTGTAAAATTCCTTATGGTGAAACCAGGACATACGGAGAGATTGCTGCCGCAATTGGGAATCCTAAGGCTGCCCGTGCCGTGGGGATGGCAAATAACAGAAATCCCATTATCATTGCGGTGCCCTGCCACAGAGTCATCGGGGCAAACGGGAAGCTTGTGGGTTATGCCGGCGGGCTGGATATGAAAAGGGAATTGCTGAGACTGGAGGCGGATTGTTATAGGGAAGGAGTCCCGAGGAGCGTTATGAACAGATTGTAGGTTAGGCCAGCCGTGCCAGAGGCATGAATCACTGGACGGCAGCGGTGTAGCCTGAGGGATTCGGAACGGACTGTACCGCTTATTTAGTGTGGCATTGTCAATTCCTGCCCAAAAAGGAACCGGAACAAACAGGATGGGAGGACTCCGCAGAATACACTTGCATTTCATGGGAAAATGTGATAAAATTTCACATTGTCAGGATTGGTTTTTAAAGAGTCCTGAATTACTTTCACATGGATGGGTTCCCGAGTGGCCAAAGGGGACAGACTGTAAATCTGCTGCAAATTG
>CANPOY010000046.1 GCA_947575805.1 uncultured Lachnospiraceae bacterium | reverse complement strand
CAGAGGACTGAAAATCCTCGTGTCACTGGTTCGATTCCGGTTCTGGGCATTTTTTTTGTGATTATCGTATTTGCGGTAATCACAATTTTTTGTTTTACAAGAAAACAGATTGCATGGCGCACAGGAAGGTAGTTCATATGAATAAGTATGTAACAGCAAAATAAGTGGATATTGATGCTATTTTTTTATGAAAAGCTATGATACAATAATTTTGTAAGTTTCAATGGCAGAGCATAGAGAACGGAGAAGAGCTGATGAGCAAGAAGAGAAAGACGGAAAAAGCACATTCGGAAAGTTCGAAAATGAAAAACGGAAATAAGCCGGAAGAGGTCGGAAAGAGCAAGGAAGATCCGGTGAATAAGCCGGAAGAGGCCGGAAAGAGTGAGGAAGATCCGGTGAATAAGCCGGAAGAGGCCGGAAAGAAAAAGGAATTACCGAAAAATAAGCAGGAAGATTCGAGAAAGAAAAAGAAAGGCGTTAAGGAGGAGCAGGCGTCGGAATCTACGGAAGTACGGAGTACGGCCGAATCAGGGGAAAAACCGGAAAAGGAAAGGTCGGGAAGACCTGTCAGCAAGGCAAAACGGATAGTTCTTGCCATTGTCGTCGTTCTGCTGATTGCGCTGCCTGCCGGTTATATCGGCGCGGCGATATATTACAGAACTCATTTTTTCCCGGGAAGCTCGGTAAATGGAATTGACTGCGGCAATATGACGGCAGCAGAAGTGGCGCCCCTGGTGGACGCACAGATCAATACGTACTGCCTGCAGGTATGGGGGCGGCATCATGCTACAGGAGATTCGGGGACGCTGGTGGGTGAAATCCTGCCGGAAGACATATCCCTTTCTTATGCTGATTCATTGGGATGTGTGGAGGAGATCCTGGAAGTACAGAATGAGTGGAGTTGGCTCCGGACATACCTGGAGAAATACACTTACGGATATTCTTTGGTGCAGGGAGTCGTGTTTGATGAAGATAAGCTGAAGGAGACTGTCAGCAGCTGGACGGTCTGCAGGAAAGAAAATATGCTTGAACCCAGGAATGCTTACATAAGCAATTATGAGGAGGAGATCGGGGGCTATCGGATTATTCCGGAAACTGTAAGTACGACCTTGGACATGGATAAGGTATTGGAAACGATTACCAATGCAATTCACTCAAACCAGTCTGCGGTAGATCTGGAACAGGCACTGTGTTATCTTGAGGCTGAAATCAGAGAGACAGATACAAAGCTGAAGCAATATATAGATTCCGCGAACACCTGGCTGGGAACGGAGATTACCTATGACTGGAACGGTAATGAGGTAGTGGTGGATCTTGAGGTCCTGAAGGATTGGATTGTCATGGATTCGGATGGCCCGGTGCTGGATGAGGAAGCGGTCAGGGACTTTGTAAAGAAGCAGGCGAGAAAGTATAATACGATAGGCAAAAATAAGAAGTTTATTACTGCCCTTGGTATAGAGCTTACCCTGAACAGCCCTAATTACGGCTGGAAGACGGATACGGATACCGAAACTCAGGAATTGATCGGATTGATCTATGGGGGAAGTAAAACGGAACGGGAGCCTGCTTACAGTGTTATGGCCAGGGAAAAGGGAAGCAATGATATTGGCGGGGACTATATTGAGGCGGATCTGACGCATCAGCATCTGTATGTATACCAGGACGGGCAGATTGACTTTGAGACAGATTTTGTATCCGGTAAGATGAACATTGAGCCGAGCTGTGCTACGCCTCCAGGTATATTCGGTTTAACTTATAAAACCAGGAATGCTACGCTCCGCGGTGCGGATTATGAATCATTTGTCAATTACTGGATGCCCTTTTTTGGAAATTACGGCATGCACGATGCCACCTGGCGCCGGGATTTTGGCGGAACCATATTTCAGGATCACGGCTCTCACGGCTGCATTAATCTTCCGTTGAGTGCGGCGGCGGTTATCTATGAATATGTTTCAACCGGATTTCCTGTAATATGTTATTATTATGAGGTGGATCCACTGGGACCTCCCGACGAGTCACAGATGCCTTCGGAAGAGGAGCTGCTGACGCAGGAGGAGCCCGGCCTGGGACAGGGGACTCAGCAGCCGGGAGTGGAACAGAATCCGGATCCAGGGACGTCTCAGCAGCCGGGAGCGGAACAGAATCCGGATCCAGGGACGTCTCAGCAGCCGGGAGCACAATAGAATTCGGGGACAGGGACGTCTCAGCAGGCGGAAACCGAAGTATCACAGGATCAGGAAGGAAAATATATGGACAGCAGGGGACACAGGCCGCGCACAAAGCGGCAGGCGGAAAAATGGAAAAGAGAGTTGGAGCGTTTTCGGGCGGTTCAGCGGCAGATCAAGGAGGAGGCATCTGATATTCTATCGTCAGGGAATTTTCAAAGGACAAAGGAATATATCCAGCATGGCAGCATGACGGTCAATGACCATGTGCTGAGTGTAGCAAGGTGCAGCCTTGCGATCAGCGCCGGACTGCACATTTCCTGCAGCCGGAGGGAGTTGATCAGAGGTGCACTTCTGCATGATTATTTTCTTTATGACTGGCATGTACCGGACAAGGAGAATCCCCACACGCTTCACGGCTTTTATCATCCGGGTACGGCACTGCGCAATGCTTTGAGGGAATATAAGCTGACAGAGCGGGAGAAGGACATTATCAAGAAACATATGTGGCCTCTTACGGTAGTGCCGCCAAGATGCAGGGAGGCCTGGATCGTTACGACGGCGGATAAATGGTGTTCCTTGATGGAGACACTGCATATGCGCAGGGGACACGGGGCAATTTTACAAAAGTTGAGGAAATATTAGAATTGGAGCATTTATTCGAAAAGCTTGCAGAACACGGTGAGAGTGGCATTTATCCCTGCCATATGCCGGGGCATAAGCGCAACGGGTGGGGGGAGATTCCGCGGCAGCTGTGCAGGATGGACATTACAGAGATAGAAGGATTCGACGATCTGCATCAGCCGGAGGGGATTCTGCTGGAGCTGCAGAAAAAGGCGGCAGAACTCTGCGGTGCCGAAGAGAGCTTTTATCTTGTAAATGGGAGCACCGGCGGAATTTTAAGTGCAGTCAGTGCGGCTCTGCCTGCAGGCGGACATATTCTGATGGCAAGGAACTGTCACAAATCGGCATATCATGCGGCTTACCTCAGAAATTTGAAAATTTCATATTTATATCCAGAGATCATGAAAGAATATGACATCTGCGAGGCGGTAACGCCGGCGCAGGTCAGGGAAATGTTGGAGAGCAGGCCGGATGTGGGAGCCGTTTTGGCAGTATCGCCTACTTATGAGGGACGGCTTGCGGATATTGTGGGGATTGCGGAGGCGGTGCACGAAAAGGGCATTCCGCTGATTGTGGATGAGGCTCACGGCGCCCATCTGGGATTCAGCCGGAAAGTACAGGAGAACAGCAGCAGGCAGGGGGCGGATCTGGTGATTCAGAGTGTGCATAAAACGCTGCCGGCTTTGACGCAGACAGCATTGCTGCATGTAAACGGAAAACGGATCGACAGAGAATTGCTGAGGCGTTTTCTGCGCATTTACCAATCCAGCAGTCCTTCTTATCTGCTTATGGCCAGCATCGATAATGCCCTGCAGTATCTGGAAAGGGACGGGGCGGAAGCTTTTGCTCAATTTCATAAGCGATATGAGGGGATGATGGAAAGATTGGCCTCGTGCAAAGCTTTAAAATTCCTGCCGGCCGACAGAGAGCACCAGGATCTGGGAAAACTATTGATTTCCGTGAAAAATACGGAAATGACAGGCAGACAGTTGTATGATATACTGTTAAATAAATACAGGATACAAACGGAGATGGCTGCGGGAAGTTATGTTCTTGCCATGTTTACCTTAAATGACGTGCAGGAGGGGTATGACAGGATGGCAGAGGCTCTTCTGGAGACAGACAGGAGCCTGGAGAGCAAGTATCCTTTTGCGGACAGCTTTTCGGATAAACCGCATTGCGGACTGTGGACGGGAAGGGAGGAGGCTGACACCGGCGGTCAGGGCAGCAGGAACAAGGAGCCCTGCAAATTGGCAGAAGCCTGGGACGGAAACCGGGAAGAGATTTTGCTGGAAGAGAGCGAGGGGAGGCTGGCCGGAGAGTTTGTGAATCTGTATCCTCCGGGAGTCCCTTTGCTTGTTCCGGGGGAGAGAATAACGGGAGAGCTGCGTCAAAGCATAAGCTGTTGGGTGCAGCAGGGGCTGACGGTTCAGGGAGTGAGACAGGCGGAAGGAAAGTACCTGATCCGTGTGCTTACGGCGGAGAAAAAATTTTAATGATTACGGAAAGGACAGGAATATGTATATGAGAAAGACAAAAATAGTTTGTACTATCGGACCGGCATGTGAATCTGAGGAGCGTCTGCGGGAGATGATGTTGGCAGGAATGGACGTGGCAAGGTTTAATTTTTCTCACGGTACCCACCAGGAACAGAAAGAAAAGCTACAGAGGGTTCTGAAGGTGCGGGAGGAGCTGGGGCTTCCTGTGGCCACGCTTCTGGATACTAAGGGGCCTGAGATCCGGCTGCGGGATTTTGAAGGCGGCAAGGTGGAGCTGGTTACGGGCAGCAGATTCGTTTTGACCACGGAGGAAATGCTGGGAACAGCCCAAAAGGCGGCAATTACTTATAAAAATCTTAAAAATGACATATCTGTCGGGACGACGATCCTGATTGACGACGGACTGATCGAGCTTGAGGTGAAGGAAATTTCCGGAGAGGAAATTATCTGCAGTGTGATTAACGGCGGATTTGTATCTAACCATAAAGGGGTTAATGTGCCGGGGGCAGTCCTTTCCATGCCTTATATCAGCCAGGTTGACAAGGAAGATATTCTCTTTGGCATTGAAATGGGGTATGAGTTTATCGCGGCCTCTTTTGCACGCTGCAAGGAGGATATTCTGGAGCTGCGGGGAATCCTGGAGGAGCATGGCAGCGACATGAAGATTATTGCAAAGATCGAAAACATGCAGGGCATCAGGAATCTGGAGGAAATTCTGGAGGCTTCCGACGGCGTCATGGTGGCGAGGGGAGATATGGGAGTGGAAATTCCTCTGGAAGAAGTTCCCGTGCTGCAGAAGAAAATGATCAAGATGGCCAATGCCCAGGGAAAGCATGTCATTACGGCTACACAGATGCTGGAATCCATGATTCGCAATCCCAGGCCTACCAGAGCGGAGGCTACTGACATTGCCAATGCGATTTATGACGGTACTACCGCGATTATGCTTTCCGGGGAGAGCGCAGCGGGAAAATATCCTGTGGATGCAGTAAAAACCATGGCGAGAATCGCGGAATGTGCCGAAAAAGATATTGACTACCGTTCCAGAATGAGGCGGAAGGAAACCGGAGAAAAGATGGAAATTACCGAAGCCATCGCGTATGCAACCTGTTCTGCAGCCATGGATTTAAACGCAGCGGCAATTATAACCGTCACCATGTCCGGACATACAGCGGAGGCTATCGCCCGGTTTAAGCCTGGTTGTCAGGTGATCGGCTGTACCGTCAGGGAAAGGGCGTGTAAGCAGCTTAATCTGTTATGGGGTGTGGCGCCGCTTTTGTTAAAGCAGGAGGACAGCACGGACGAACTGTTTGCGCACGCCGTGGCGGAGGCAAAGAAGGCAGGTTATGTGAAAGCCGGAGATGTGGTGGTCATCACTGCGGGAGTACCGTTGGGCGTAGCCGGAACCACAAACATGATTCATGTAGTAGAGGTACACTGAGAGGATGGGGAAGATCATATGCCTGATGGGGAAGAGTTCCACTGGCAAGGACACCATATATAAGCATCTGCTGGCAGACCGCAGACTGGGCCTGAAAAAGATCGTACCCTATACCACCCGGCCGATCAGAAACGGAGAGAGGGACGGTGTGGAATATTTTTTCAGGAGCGAGCAGGATTTCCGGCAGATGAAGGAAGAAGACAGGATTATTGAGGACAGGGAATATCGTACCGTTCACGGGCTGTGGAGATATTTTGTGGCGGACGACGGGCAGATCAAAGAGAACGGCAATTATATTATGATCGGTACGCTGGAGGCATATCGGCACTTGCAGGATTATTTTGGATCGGACAGAGTCCTGCCGGTTATGATAGAATTGAATGACGGGGTTCGGCTCCAGCGGGCGCTGAACAGGGAACGAAAACAGGAGAATCCGAAGTTTGAGGAAATGTGCCGCAGGTTTTTGGCGGACAGTGAGGATTTTTCCGACGAGAAAATTGCGGATGCGGGAATAACAGACCGTTTTGTCAACAGTAATCTGGAGCAGTGTCTGGACCAGATCAGACAGTATATAGAGCTTTTCTTGTAATAAGATTTTCAGGCAGAAGGGAGGGCCGTCATATGGAAATCAAGGTGAATCAGGTGAGCCAGGCGGCTCCTGTGGAACAGCCGAAGGAAACGCAGCCTGCGGACGGTACCTTTAAGTTTATGCTGGCCAGCCATATTGAAGAGACAGAGCTCCAGACAAGGCTGCAAAGCCTGATGGAAGAGATTACCATGCAGGGCCAGAAGCTGTCAAAGCGCCGGGATGTTAAGGATATGAGACATTATCGCGGGCTGGTAAAGGAATTTCTGAACGAGGTGGTAACCCACTCCCATGCTTTTTCCAGAGAGAATTTTCTGGACAGGAGAGGGCGGCACAGGGTTTACGGCATTATCCGTCTGGTGGATGAAAATCTGGATCAGCTGGCGCAGGAGCTGATGAAGGACGAAAAGGACAACCTGGCGATCCTGAATAAGATCGGGGAGATCAGAGGGCTGCTGCTGGACATTTTTATGTAAAATTGCAAGGGTGGCAATTCTTTCATGCTTTCAGCGACTGCATACAGAAGAATGGCCCAAGTACGGGTATTCTTCCGGACTGAATGACGTGAAGATTAAAGCAGGGATACGAAAGAAGGAGGTGAGGGTACTATGGCGGAATTTCGGGACATTGTAGGACAGGAGCAGATTAAGGAACATTTGCGGAACGCGCTTTCCGCGGAAAAGGTTTCTCATGCGTATATCCTGAACGGAGAAAAATCATCAGGCAAGGAATTCATCGCGAAGGTTTTTGCCATGGCGCTGCAGTGTGAGAAGAATGGGGAGGAGCCCTGCCAGGAATGTCATTCCTGCAAACAGGCGCTGACACGCAATCATCCGGATATTGTTTATGTGACTCATGAGAAGCCTAATACCATCAGCGTGGATGACATCAGGGCACAGGTCAACAACAACGTGGCGATCAAGCCTTACAGCGGTCCGTATAAGGTATACATTGTCAATGAAGCGGAGAAAATGACGCCTCAGGCTCAGAATGCCCTCCTGAAGACGCTGGAGGAGCCGCCTGCTTATGCGGTTATCCTGCTGCTGACCTCCAATGTGGATTCCCTTTTGCCGACGATTTTAAGCCGCTGTGTGGTATTGAACATGAAGCCGGTGCCGGATGAGCTGGTAAAGCAATATCTCATGGAGCAGCTGCAGATCCCCGATTATAAGGCAGAGGTCTGCGTGGCGTTTGCCAGAGGCAATGTGGGCAAGGCCAAGGCGCTGGCATCCAGTGAGGAATTTGAGAATGTGAAAGCGGAGGCCCTTTCGCTGCTGAAATACATACGGGATATGGAACTGAACGAGATCATTGCAGCGGTGAAAAAGATCATGGAGTACAAACTGGAGATTAATGATTATCTGGATGTTCTGGCTGTCTGGTACAGAGACGTATTGTTGTTTAAGGCGACGAATGATGTGAACCATCTGATCTTCCGGGAGGAAATACAGTCCATCCGCAAGGTGGCGCAGCGGAGCAGTTATGAGGGGATCGAGACGGTGATCGAAGCGCTGGAAAAGGCAAAAAAGCGCCTGGATGCCAATGTAAACTTTGAGCTAACCATGGAGCTGCTGATGCTGACTATACAGGAGAGCGGCTGAGGCTGCCGGACGATGCAGGCGGATTCTGCGGTGTCAGAATATAACAGTGGCAATTTGCATGCAGTTATGTTAAAATAGCAGTTGTGGCGCAGGGAATAGGATGCCACGGCTGCTATTGTTATATGCGGGAGACCGCTGGTCTGCAGCCTGTATGGCTGCTGAAATATATAAGGTGCAATGCGCCGGTGAGGTGGATAGATGACGAAAGTAATAGGTGTAAGATTTCGGACGGCGGGGAAAATTTATTTTTTTGACCCTCTTAATTTTGAAATAAAGCGGGGAGATCACGTGATCGTGGAGACCGCCAGGGGCATAGAATTCGGAACGGTGATGTCGGGAGTCAGGGAGGTGGAAGACGATAAGGTGATCCAGCCCCTGAAGCCCGTGATCCGCATTGCCAACGAGCGTGACCTGGAGCAGGCGGCGAATAACAAGGTGAAGGAAAAGGATGCCTTCCGTATCTGCCAGGAGAAGATTCGAAAGCATGAGCTGGAGATGAAGCTGATTGACGCGGAATATACCTTTGACAATAATAAAGTATTGTTCTACTTTACCGCGGACGGGCGGATTGATTTCCGGGAGCTGGTAAAGGATCTGGCCAGTGTCTTTAAGACAAGAATTGAGCTGCGTCAGATCGGTGTCAGGGATGAGACCAAGATTGTGGGCGGTATCGGTATTTGCGGGCGACCGCTTTGCTGCCACAGCTATTTGTCGGACTTTATTCCCGTATCTATCAAAATGGCAAAGGAGCAGAATCTTTCGTTAAATCCTACGAAAATATCCGGAGTCTGCGGCAGGCTGATGTGCTGTCTGAAAAACGAAGAAGAAACGTATGCGGAGCTGAACCGGAAGCTGCCCGGCGTGGGGGACTATGTGACTACCGCAGACGGATTAAAAGGCGAGGTACAGAGCGTCAACGTCCTGCGCCAGCTGGTGAAGATCGTGGTGGAGGAAGGCGACGAGAAGGAAATTAAGGAATATCCGGTGGAGCAGCTTCAGTTCAGGCGCAGACACGGGAAAAAGGATCGGCTGGAGCTGTCAAAGGAAGAGCTGCAGGAACTGGAAAAGCTGGAGAAGGAAGAACAGCAGGAGGCGGCTGAGATGGGCGAAGAGGGAGGTCTGCGTCAGGGCAGCCGTAACCGGAACCGCCAGGACGGCGAATATCGCCGGGATAACCGAAACCGATCCAAAGACGGCCAGCGGCGGGACAACCGGGGAGGCCAGAACGATAACCGGGGCAATCAGGGAGACGGCCGGGGAGGCCAGAGCGATAACCGGGGCAATCAGGGAGACGGCCGGGGAGGCCAGAGCGATAACCGGGGCAACCAGGGAGACAACCGGGGAAGCCAGGGCGATAACCGGGGCAATCAAGGAGATCGCAGCCGCGGCCAGGGAGAGTACGGACGGGGACATTCGGAACGGAGAAACAGCCAGGGAGAGCGCAGAAGCCCTCATAGGGACGGCCGGAACAACCCGGCGGAGCAGGGAAACGGAGAAGAACAGCGTCAGTGGAATAAGAATCGCCACAGGAATCGCTATAACGGGCAGCAGGAGGAGCAGGGAAAGCGCAATGACGATCGATCTGAAGGATAATGAGAGATTGGATGACCTGCAGCGGAACGGTTACCGGATCATCCAGAGTCCGGACCGGTTTTGTTTCGGAATGGATGCAGTGCTGCTGACGGGGTTTGCCCATGCAGATAAAGCAGACAGGCTGCTGGACTTGGGAACCGGAACCGGTATTATTCCGATATTGATGGAAGCAAAATACGGCTGTACCTATCTGGCAGGTCTGGAAATTCAGGCAGAGAGCGCTGACATGGCGGCAAGGAGTGTGGCGCTCAATGGCTTGACGGATAAGATAGACATCGTAATCGGAGATATTAAAGAAGCAGACTCTTATTTTTCGTCTGCTTCTTTTGATTGTATTACCTGTAATCCGCCCTATATGATCGGGAATCACGGGATTACCAATCCGGACGGGCCGAAAGCCATAGCCCGTCATGAAATATTATGCACCTTTGAGGATGTCGCCAGGCAGACGGCAAAGCTGCTGAAGCCCCAGGGGCATTTTTTTCTGGTGCATCGCCCTTTTCGGCTGGCGGAGATCATGACAACACTGGTGCAGTACAGGCTGGAGCCGAAGAGAATGCAGTTTGTTTACCCTTATGTGGACAAGGAACCGAATATGGTGCTGATTGAGGCAGTGCGGGGCGGAAAATCCCGCATGAAGGTGGAAAGACCACTGATCGTCTTTCGATCTCCAGGCGAGTATATGCCGGAAATTCGCAATACCTACGGCTATTAAAGGGCAGTTAAGGATTTGTAAGAAATATGTAAGAACTCTGCCTGCACTTTTGTTAAAAATGCAGGGTATTCTGATAACAGCCTTTGGAATAAAGCTTCGGCATGGAGGAGAGTATGAGCGACTGCATCTTAGTGGTGGATGATGACAGGGAAATCGTGAAGGCCATCAGCATTCTTCTGGAAGGAGAGGGATATGAGGTGCTGAAGGCCTATGATGGAATGGAAGCATTGGATATACTGGCATCCCGGCAGGTGAGGCTGGTGCTTATTGATGTGATGATGCCCAGGCTGGACGGCTTGTCGGCCCTGATGCGCATCAGGGAGCAGCAGAATATTCCGGTCATTGTCCTAAGCGCCAAGAGTGAGGATACCGACAAGGTACTGGGATTATCCATGGGGGCGGATGATTATGTGTCCAAGCCCTATAATCCCCAGGAGCTGGCAGCCCGGGTGAAGAGCCAGCTTCGCAGGTACACCTGTCTGGGAGACATCCATGCCGGCAGTCGGATCGGTGAAATCAGAAACGGCAGGCTGCTCTATCGTATGGATGAAAAGATACTCTATGCAGACGGGGAGCCTGTTAGACTGACCGCCAAAGAGACAGGCATCATCGAATTGCTCATGCGTAATCCGGGCCGGGTATTTCCTGCGGAGGAAATCTACCGCCGGGTATGGGATGAGGAGGCATATGCCTCGGAAAATACGGTGATGGTACATATTCGGCGCATTCGAGAGAAGCTGGAGCTGAATCCCAAAGAGCCAGAATACTTAAAGGTGGTGTGGGGAATTGGATACAAAATGGAAAAGCATTAGAAAGGTAGTAAGCTTTATTGTTTTCTTTCTGGGAGTCACTCTGACACTGTGGAATTTGCCGGGAATGTTTCAGCGTATGCCTGGCAAGCTGTTTTCGGGGACTGGCGCTGCGGCGTTTGAGGAAGACTATCAGCAGGGCAGGAGTTTCAGGCAATATATTTCCAATTGCCTGGAAAATTTCCTGTCGATAGCGATCAATGGCTGTCCGACATACTGGAGCTATTATAATCAATATTCGTCTGAATATTCGTCCGGGGAGGCAGGATCCCGGATAGAACAGGAAATTTCCCGGGTCATGGAGAATTCACAGGTGACGGAAGGAACAGCTCTGGCGGCCGATGCGGCTGAGAATAGGTGGTACGGCGAGTATGGATGGTATGACTGGAACGAATGGGAAGAGGAACAGGAGGAGGGACTGACGGAGGAAGAGAAAGCGCGCTTGCAAAGGCGAAAGGAAAAGCTGATCCGGAACTATTTTTCCGGCATGGAAGAAGATAAAAACCTGCTTTACAGCATTTCCTATGACGGTAAGCTGCTGTATTCCAACGCGGACCTGATCCTGGCGGATGGCAGTGTGCAGATCCCGGAGGGGTACAATTTTCTCCTGTATTTTGACGGGGAGAGCGTTCGGATTACAAAAGACGGGAAGGATGTGGACATCTATGGCGACGGCTATTGGCGGGAGGAAAACGACTGGTATGTTCCCGGATACCGTAATTTCCCGGTGAATGATGAGATGAAAAAGGCTGTAATCTGTATGGCTGCCGCAAAGGAACCAGCTCTTTATACCGTGGGCCTGGAGAAAAACGGCGGATACCGACAGCAGAATAATGCACTGTATTGGATGCAGTACAATCTTCGGGCCGAAAGACAGCTTCTGCGCTGGAATATGTTTGGTTTTGCCGCAGGGTTGGGGCTGCTGATCTGTTCCTTCTTCTGCAGAAGGGGAAGACGGGAGGCTGCAGATAAGATTGCTGCCCTTCAGGGAAAAATATGGATAGAATGTAAGGTGCTGCTTGGGGTGATGGTGCTGGGCGCACTGTTGACGGGAATGTGGCGGCGCTCGTGGGAATACGGCGGCTATGATGTCTGGTGGGAATTTACCCAGATATACGCCTATGAAGGCCTGGAGGCAGCAGGAGAATATATTAAATGGATGCTGTCGGATCTGCTCTATGTGCCGGCCATTTGCTGGGTCACCCTGTTCTGGATGATTTATCTGCTAGGGAATGACCTGCGGCATAACAAAAAGATGTGGACCCGGGGGCTGATTGCCCGGTGCTGCAGGAATTTTTCTACCCGGGAGCTGAAGCTGCCTCTTGCCCGCAGGATGGCACATCGCAGTGCAATACTGTTTATTGTGGTAACTTTATTCAGCATAATACTCTTGGCGGCTGCAGCGGGCTTTATAGAAGAAAACGGGCGGCGGAACTATAGTGGGGCGGACATGATTCTGGTGCCATACTGTTTAGCGGTAACCGGTATTCTGCTGACAGCTTATCTGGTGGGGATGAAAAATGTGAGGGCTGCCAGGGAGGTGGACACGCTGTCAAAACGCATCGGGGAGATCTGCAGCGGAGACTATACCGCAAAAGAAGGCGAAGCTGACAATAGCGTCAGTGGAAATTGCACAGGCCAGGAAAAGAACCGCCTGTGTCGGCGGAATGAGTCGGAAATGGCATTGGGAAAAGATCTGGAGACAGCCAGAGTACAATTGGAGAATATCCGGCAGGGCATGGCAGGCGCCGTGGACGAGCAGATGAAGAGTGAGCGTATGAAAGTGGAGCTGATTGCCAATGTTTCCCATGACCTGAAGACACCCCTGACCTCCATTATCAGCTATGTGCAGTTCCTGAAGGAAGAGGAAGGGCTGCCGGACCATGTGAAGGACTATGTAAAGATCCTGGATGAGAAATCACAACGGCTGAAGAATATGGTTCAGGATGTGTTTGCGGTGAGCAAGGCTGCTTCCGGAGAGCTTCCGGTGAACATGGAAGAGCTTGATTTCGGAAAGCTGCTGCGCCAGACTTTGGCGGATATGGATGAGGAAATCCAGGGCAGCAGCTTGTCCTTCCGCACGGAGATACCGGAGGCGCCGGTGATGATCTTAGCCGACGGACAGAGAATGTACCGTGTGTTTCAAAACCTGTTCCAGAACGCCCTGAAATATTCCCTGAAGGGCTCCAGAGTATATGTGACTCTGAAGGCAGATGGGAAGATGGCTGTGGCAAGCGTTAAGAATACCTCCCATATGGAGCTGGATGAGGATAAAAACTTTACGGAGCGCTTTTTCAGAGGGGACAAGAGCCGTACCGATGGTGGGAGCGGACTGGGCCTTTCCATTGCTCAGAGCTTTACGGAGGCCTGCGGAGGACAGTTTGAGCTGGAATTCAATGCGGATTTGTTTATTGTGACAGTTTCCTTCCGGACGGATCACGCTTAGAAATTTTATTCAGAAAGGAAATAACATGCCAGGAACCTTATATTTGTGTGCAACACCCATCGGTAACCTGCAGGATATGACGCCCCGGGTGGTGGAAACTTTACGGATGGTGGACGTGATTGCGGCGGAGGATACCCGGAACAGCATTAAGCTGCTGAACCATTTTGATATTCATACACCCATGACCAGCTACCATGAATACAATAAGGTGGAGAAGGCCGTGCAGCTGGCAGGACAGCTGCAGGCGGGAAAAAATATTGCCCTGATTACCGACGCAGGAACCCCTGCAATTTCCGACCCTGGGGAGGTGCTGGTAAAGCTGTGTCAGGAAGAAGGTATTCCGGTCACGTCCCTGCCGGGAGCGTCGGCATGTATCACCGCCCTTACTCTTTCCGGACTGCCCACCAGACGTTTTTGCTTTGAAGGATTTCTGCCGGGAGAAAAGAAGGAACGGCGGGAGATTCTGGAGGAGCTGGCAGCAGAAAGCCGTACCATTATTCTGTATGAAGCACCTCACCACCTGGTGGGAACCCTGGGAGAACTGAGGCAAACTATGGGAGACAGGCGTGTCACTTTATGCAGAGAGCTGACGAAAAAGTTTGAAACGGTGATGCCCACAACGCTGGAGGAGGCGCTTGCCTATTATGAAAGGGAAGCGCCAAGGGGCGAGTATGTCTTGGTTCTGGAGGGGAAAAGCCGCCTGGAGAAGCGCAGGGAAGAAATTGCATCCTGGCAAGAAGTGAGCATTGAGGAGCATATGAACCGTTATGAGAGCCAGGGTATGGACCGCAAGACGGCCATGAAACAGGTGGCGAAGGATCGGGGTATATCCAGGAGAGAGGTATATGCCTGTCTGAACAGAAAGGAAGAAGCGTGAAGGGCGCTGCATGAATTGTTTTGTCGGCTGCGCCGGCATGTGGGAAAGAATTAGCTGAAACTAAGAGGAAGCAGGGAGGGCCATATGGCGGTTTCAAATTGTGACATGTGTGTCAATTATGTATACGACGAAGATTATGAGAGCTACAGCTGCATGGTAAATCTGGATGAAGACGAGATGTACCGTTTCCTGTCCGGCACCCAGCGGGAGTGTCCCTACTTCCGACCCGATGATGAGTATGGCGTGGTAAGGCATCAGATGTAATTGATCGAAAAAGGATAAAAAATAAATAATTGAAACGGATCTGTATATCTTTTTGCTGAAATGCACAGAATAACCTCGCAATTAAATTATATAAGGAGGCCAGACTATGACTAACATTTCAGAACTGGATTTACAGAATCTTCGCCATTTGATTGGCGGTTTTGACACCACTCACTGCAAGATGCAGGAGTATTCCAAGGCGGCATCCGACACCCAGATCAAGCAGTTTTTTGAGAAAGGTGCTAAATCAGCCATGGAGAATAAGCAGCAGCTTATGAAGTTTCTGAACTGACAAAAATCTTGAGTTGAGTGAGAGGAGAACAGATATGGAATTACAGGAAAAGACCATGGTAGCGGATACTCTGGCAGGTATAAACGGCGAACTGATCCGCTATGCGGAAATGATTGCCCAGTCAGAGAATAAGGAGCTGAAGCAGACCCTGAAGCAGTTCCGCAATGCCTGCGAACAGTCCCAGGAGGAGCTCTATAATCTGGCGAGGGAGAAGTCTTACTATGTTCCTGCAAGCAAGGCTACGGCTGAAGAGGTTCAGCATGTGAAGAGCCTGTTTACCCAGGGAACCCTGTAAAAGCATAAGCAGGGCATGCCTGAACGGCAGCGTAAGTATGAAAGAAGGACTCTGGAAACCGGAGTCCTTTTTTTGCCGTTTTTCCAAGACTGCCGGGCATGACTCCTATGCAGGGATGCCAACTTTCTGTATTAATAATTGTATGGAGATGGAGTATAGGTTAAAGTAAATAGGCCCCCCCATGCTGAGGCGGGGAGAAAAGACAGGGAATCCGGCGTGAAAAGCCTCATTTCTTTTTGGAACAGATGATATTATTGCCAAACGTCAGAGAACTATGCAAAGCCATCTTGACAGGGGGTCAAATTTGTAATATTTTTAGTAAGAAGATAAGACATATGCGGATGGAAAGGTAGTATGTTAAATTTTGTCATAGTATTAGAGTGTTTTGGCATAATTCTGACAGCAATAGCATTATTTCTTCTGCTTAACGGAGACGGGGCCAGAGAGCAGAAAGTTCTGATCATCATTATGTGCAGTTCAATGGTTCAGAATGTGGGTTACTTATTGGAGCTGATCGCACCTACAATGGAGGCCGCCATGACGGCGGTGACAGTGGAAAAAGTGGGTTCCGCTTTTATTCCGCTCTGTTACTGCTGGTTTATTTATATTTATTGTTATACTACTCCGCCGAAAATACTTTTAAGAATTCTCGGCGTGATCAGCTTTTTATCTCTGCCTTCGGTGATCTTTAACTGGAACGGTCTTTTCTACCGGGATGTCCGGTGGGTGGCCAACGAGGACGGATTTTATCATGTCAGTCTCAATTATGGCCCTTTGTACGTGTTTTTTCTGATTGGCCATATTATTATTCCTTATGCGCTTTGCATATTTACATTGACAAGGGCCATCCATGAGCGCTCGGACCGGCAGGTTAATCGTCAGTATTGGACTATTCTGCTGATTTCAACGCTGCCTGTCGTTGTGCTGATCTCTTATGTCTGTAAGCTTGTGAAAGTATTTGATTTCACGCCGGTGACATTGACTATATCCATGGCCCTGGTGGTCATTGTGGTCTGGAGCCGCCGTAATTATGATTTTCGCCACCTGGCGGCGGATAAGGTTCTGGAGAGTATAGGAGACGGCGTAATTGCGTTGGATGACCATGACCGGCTGGTCAGCTATAACAGGGCAGCGGCGGATATTTTCACCGGCCTGCCAGCTCATAAGCTGGGAGAGAACATCCGGGTGGTGGAGGATTTCAGGGAGGAAATGCTGAATGGGGACATTCCCCAGAGTTTTTCTCTCAATGGACAGCACTATGAGAGCCACACCAAGCATATTAAAGATGAAAACGGCAAGATCCAGGGTTGTGTTATTTTGATTCTGGATATGACCGATACCAAGGCCTATATCAATGAAATTAAGAAGGTGCGGCATCAGGCGGAGAAAGCCAGCATTGCAAAAAGTGAGTTTCTTGCAAATATGTCCCACGAGATACGGACACCGATGAATGCCATTATCGGACTGAATGACATCATCATGGAGGAGTGCGGGGACACGGAGATTTATGCCTATGCCAAGGATGTGCAGACTGCGGCTAAAAATCTGCTGACAATCATCAATGGCATTTTGGACCTGTCCAAGGTGGAGGCAGGCAAAATGGAACTGGTGAATGTGAATTATTACATAAAATCCATGGCGGATGAGGTCATGGGAATGATGGATATGGCGGCATCCCAGCGGGGGCTGATCCTGAAATATGAGTGCGACCAAACCATACCCTGCCGTTACAACGGCGATGACGGCAGAATCAAGCAGATTTTGATGAATATACTGAGCAATGCCATAAAGTTCACCGAGAAGGGATATGTACGTGCTTATATCACAGGCAAGCCCGGAAGGACCGAGGACGAGGAACAGCTTATTTTCTGTGTGGAAGATACAGGATGCGGTATTCGGGAAGAGGATCTTGACAAGATCTTTGAGGATTTCCGCCAGGTGGATTCCAAACGGAACCGCAGAGCCGAGGGCGCCGGACTGGGGCTTGCAATTGTGAAACAGCTGGTGGAACTGATGGCAGGGACTATCAATGTGGAAAGTGTCTATGGCAAGGGGACGACGGTTACCATCACGATTCCTCAGAAAATCATAGACAGCCAGCCGGTTTCGGAGACGCCGGAGATTACGCAGACAGAGCAGAAGGCTACGGATACGTTTACTGCGCCCGGTGTAAAGGTTCTTATTGTCGATGATAATATGATTAACCGTAAGGTAGCCAGAGGCTTCTTAAAGAGTTATGAATTTGACCTGACCGAGGCAGAAAGCGGGCCGGAGGCGATTGAGCTGGTGCATACCACCTGGTTTGATCTCATCTTTATGGATCATATGATGCCCGGAATGGACGGCATTGAGGCGGCGGAGATTATCCGCAGAGACTGTGGTGAAAGCGGGGCTGTTCCCGTTATTGTTGCGTTGACGGCCAATGCCATGGAGGGTATGCGGGAACAGTTTCTGGAAAATGGTTTTCAGGATTTTATTGCAAAGCCGCTTGACAGAAAGGAGCTGAACCAGCTTTTACTGCGCTGGGTGCCGGAGAAGTACAGGCAGAGGAAGAGCGGGGAAGAGGAATTCAAACCGCTGGACCTGACGGCATTCCGAATTGACGGACTGGACATGAACGCTGCGATGCAATACTATTCCGGAGACGAAAAGGGCTTTTTGGACCTGCTGGAAATTTATTGTTTGGATGGTAAGCGTAAGCTGGAGCTTCTGCAAGAGCTTGTGGGGACGGACATTTTGCGCTATCAGATAGAGGTGCATGGATTAAAAAGTGCGTCGGCCAATATCGGCGCCATGGATGTTTCGGCGATGGCGCGTGAGCACGAGAACGCTGCGGCAAAGGGCGAGCAGGAGTTTATCGACGGACATTTTTCGCAGCTGATTGCAGAATACGAAACTCTTCTGGCAAACATAGCACAATTTCTGGAGCAGCACAGGCAGAAGAATGGCGGAAAGGAAAAGCTTCCCGGACTGCCAATGCAGGAGCTGAAGGAAGAAACAGCGGCGGCACTGGATGAGCTGAAACATTTTTGGTCACAGAAATGTGCGGAAAGAGTGAAGACGATGCTGACCCATGAGCTGCCGGAGGACGTGGAAGAGCGTCTTTTGCAGATACAGGAGCATCTGCGGCTATATGAGGATGATGATGCGGAGGAGCTGCTGTCACAGCTGCTGTGCATTCTTGAAAAGGGGGTATAACAGAAATGAGTGAAGCACAAGGCGGAAATAAGAAAAAGTGTATTTTGGCGGTGGACGATACGGCAATTATATTAACGAGGATTTCAGAGATCCTGGGCAATGATTATGAAGTGATTACGGCTAATTCCGGGGCGCGTGCCATGAAATTTCTCAAGGAGAGAAAGCCGGATATGATTCTGCTTGACATTAAAATGTCGCCCATGGACGGTATCGAGACGCTGCATGAGATACGCAGCAGAAGGGATCTGGAAGATATACCGGTGATTATGCTTACCGGTGTGGAGGATAAAGATACTGTGATGGAAAGTGCCAAGCTGGGAATCTGCGACTATATACTGAAGCCTTTTTCTTCCGGTGAGCTGGACAAAAGGATTTACCGGGCTTTTGAACGGGAAAAGCAAAAGCATGAGGAATCGTGACGGAGGAAGGAGACTTGTGTGATGAACAACGCTATGCCGAAGGAGGAGCTTGAGCGGATATTGGATCAGGCCGTTCGGGATGTGACGGAGCGAGCCGCAGGTGTGCGCCTGCGCCAGGGAGACCGGCTGCCGGGGGATGACATCTGTACGGTTCAAATCACCTTTGACAGAGGCTTTAGCACCAGTCTTACCCTTTGCGCCAACACCGGACTGCTGTACCGCATGGCCTGCAATTCTTTCCATGAGGAATCGGTCAGCCCCGAGGATCTGGAGGAGTTTAGCAAGGAATATTTGAATGTACTCTGCGGCAGGATAACCGGAGCCATGTTCCGCGCTACGCAGATTCCGGCGCATTTCGGCCAGCCTGTGTTTTATCGCGGACGCTATGAGCCGGAGGGACGGGAAATACAATTTGTGCTTACCTATTCCGATGAGTATTGTGAAGGTGCGCAGTTGATTCATCATGTGCCATGCTCTGATGATGGCGGAGTTGCTTTGGGCGAAAGCTGACAGGAAGGAGCATGGGAAATGCGGAAAAGAATCATGGTGGTAGACGATTCCAGGCTGGTGCGGGTGCGGTTGGGTGATATTCTGGAAGGGACGGATTATGAGATTGTGGCATACTGCCGAAGCGGGGAGGATGCGATTGCACGGTATGATGAGGTAAAGCCCGATTTGGTGACAATGGACATCATCATGCAGGGTATGGACGGACTGGACGCAGCGGAGCTTATTCTGAAGGAGCATCCGGATGCCAGAATCGTCATCATAACATCACTGGCATATGACGATACTTATGAGAGGGCAAAAGCCATTGGAGCAAGAGGATTTGTGGATAAGCCTTTTCACCAGGAGAAGCTGATTAAGGTATTCGAGCAGGCGCTTTGCTGAAAAGCATAAGAACGTTCAGTGGTTTTGAGGATTTCACCAGGATGGTTGGTGAAATCCTTTTTTTGGATATGCTTCCAAGGAAAGTTCCCGGAGTCTGCCGAATAAATATAGAGTAAGCAAACCGGGACGGTGATTCTATGTTAAATATGATCTGGGCCCTGATGATACTGTTGGCAGTGGTATTTGCCGCATGTACGGGACAGATGAGTGCGGTGACTGACGCAGCCCTTGACAGTGCGGGGGAGGCGGTTTCCCTCTGCATCACCATGGCGGGAGTGGTAGCGCTGTGGACGGGACTGATGGAGATTGCCAGAGAGGCGGGACTGGTGGAGAAGCTGACCAGGGGAATCTCCCCCTTTCTTACCTTTTTGTTTCCCAGGATTCCCAAAAAGCACCCTGCCAGGGAATACATAGCTACGAATATTATTGCCAATGTGCTGGGCCTGGGTTGGGCGTGTACCCCCGCAGGGCTCAAGGCCATGGAAGAGCTGGCGAAGCTGGAAGCTGAGCGGGGAACGGAAGGCTACGGGGCGGAGAAAAGAGAGTTATTGGTCCAGCGCCGGGCCAGCAATGAAATGTGCGGATTTCTCATCCTGAATATCTCTTCCCTGCAGCTGATTCCCGTAAACATGATTGCCTACAGGAGCCAGTACGGCAGCGCCAGGCCCGCCTCCGTTATTGCCCCGGCAATCGCGGCTACACTGATTAGTTCTTTGACAGCAGTGATCTATTGTAAATGGAAGGACAGGGGAGGTGCAAGGAAATGAATGTTCTTTCTCATATCTCGGATATTATCATACCGCTTTTGATCTTTTTTATCGTGGGTTACGGCTATGTCTCCAGAGTGAAGGTGTATGAAAGCTTTCTGGAGGGCGCGAAGAGCGGGCTGAAAATCGTGGTGGACATCGTTCCCACCTTGATCGGGCTTATGATGGCAGTGGGGATGCTGCGGGCATCCGGCTTTTTTGACATGCTGGGCGGGCTGCTGGGCCCTCTGACGGAAAAGATAGGCCTTCCCGCTCAGCTCATGCCGCTGCTGATCGTGAAAATGTTTTCCTCTTCCGCGGCCACGGGACTGGTGCTGGACATTTTCAAGACCTCCGGGCCGGACTCCTATGCGGGGATGCTGACTTCCATCCTCATGAGCTGCACGGAATCCGTGCTAATATTAAGGGGAAGCGAAGAATACCTGCAAAGACAGGATTTGGAGTTTGTCCCTATCAAGCGGGCGTGCCCGCTTTGTACACTTTCGCCGGTTGTTCTGGATCGGCAGTCTTGAAAGAGCCATGGCAGCTAAACAGTAAATATGCGCATTGATTCCCGCGGGCAACGAGCCAAGTGGCTGCTTGCAGACATTTGGCGACTGCCGCGAGGGTCACAACCCCGCAGCTTGCAGCGAGGTTGTGACTAACAAAGAAAGGATGGTTACGATACGGCGCTGTAAATTGAGAGAGAGGCTTTCTGTGATTGACTACATGGAAGGCTCTCTTTCTTTGCTTAAGTGGGAAGGAGAAACAGAATATGTCAGAA
>CANPOY010000045.1 GCA_947575805.1 uncultured Lachnospiraceae bacterium | reverse complement strand
AAAGGCTGACAACATCACGCTTGGGGAGCTGCTCGATATTTGGGCGGAGGAAGAATTAAAGGTCGGCACGCTTAGCAACGGAACAGTCGGCAATTATCTTCAAGCGATAGGCAGATTGAAACAGCACCCGATTAGTGACCGCAGGTTAAAAACAATCACTTCCGGTCATTTGCAGCAGTTCATGGACTTGCTGACTTTCGGGGGAACGGAGGCATGCTTTGTTTCCAAAGGCTACTCAAAGGATTATATCCGTTCCTTTTCGGCAGTATTGCAGCAGTCATTCCGCTTTGCAGTATTTCCCAAACAGCTTATCACATTCAATCCCATGCAGTATGTGGTAATGAAGAAAAAGGCTGAAAATGTGGATTTATTTGCGGAAGATACCGCTGAAAATGGAAGCGTAAAAACACTGACCTACGAACTGTACCAAAAGCTGCTTGCACAGCTTGGAAAACGGAGCAAGGATGCAATCCTGCCCGTTCAGATAGCTTATTTCACAGGGTTAAGACTTGGGGAAGTGGCAGGACTGACTTGGCAGGACATCAATCTTGAAGAACAGTATTTAACAGTGCGGAGAAGTGTCCGATACAACAATTCAAGGCACAAGACGGAGATTGGACCGACAAAGAGGAAAAAGGTGCGTGTCGTGGACTTCTGAGATACTCTCGCCGATATTTTGAAAGCAGCAAAAAAGGCGCAGCATAAAAACCGTTTCCAGTATGGAGAACTGTACCAGAGGAATTACTATAAAGAGGTCAGGGAAAAGAACAGGGTGCATTATGAGTATTACTGTCTTGACGGGACACAGGAAATTCCTGCGGATTATACTGAAATCTCCTTTGTCTGCCTGCGGTCGGACGGCTGTCTTGAAATTCCCGCAACAGTGGAAACCGCCTGCCGGACTGCCCGAAAGAAACTGCCGGAACTGGAAGATTTTCATTTCCACACACTCCGGCATACTTACACAAGCAACCTCCTGTCAAACGGGGCAGCGCCGAAAGACGTGCAGGAATTGTTAGGTCACTCTGATGTCAGTACCACCATGAACGTCTACGCCCACGCCACAAGGGAAGCAAAGCGGACTTCCGCAAGGCTCTTGGATAAGGTGGTAGGGGAATGATAAAAATTTTCCCTTGTTTCGGCTGATAAGGGCAAAAACAAGGGAAAATACATAGCAGTTCATTGTATGAGGGTTGATAAACCCTGAAAAATAGGGAAAACTTATGAAAAAGCTTACAAATAGGAATTTTTCATAATATCGCTACTGCAAAACTAATTACCGAAAATAAGTTGCTTAAACAATGAAAACATATACTTATGTACAGATTCTTTTTCTTATATGCCACATATGCAACTGGTGCAAATGCTAATATACGAAATACATTATTAAACGGTAACCAAAAATGGTAAAGTGAAAACAAAACAGCTATCAGTATTGGGAGAAGCGAGCTTTGCTTCTTATAGTGTGAGGTTAAATATCCTCTAAAAAATAATTCTTCTGTTATTGGTCCAATTAACACATTAAAAAAACCATAATATATGCAAGTCAATATCAGCATTGGTTTTGAAAATGATTTCATATACTCATAATTTGTCCAATCAAAACCTATCGGCAAACCATTAAGTATAGTAGCTCTCATTTGAGCAAAAAACTGATTTTCCAAAGGTGCGACAAAAACCGAAAGCAATCCTGCCACTCCAAAGAAAACAAAGGCAATTAATAGTATTTTCCATAGCGGCAATTTCTCTTGCCCAACAAATGCACTTTTAAGTGAATACGCTCCATTTTCTATTTTGCTTGCATATAAAATTATGCCTAACTCCATTGGCACCAATATTACCGTTCCCAAAATGCAAAATAGCAGTATATGCGGTATATTGCAAAAATTTCCTATTAACAAATAGCTCAGACTTAAAACTATTGTGGGTGGAAAAATTCTTAATATAAGTCCTTTTGTATCTATCTTATTCATCGAAAACATTCTCCGTTAAATTCTGATTTGTCAAACTGAATTGTGCCTTAATTTACTTAATGATAACACTTTTTTGAAAAAAATAAAAGGGATATTCCCCTTGGTTGTGCTTTTAACGACAAATCAAAAGATACAAAATCATGCCATATCATAATAGTGTAAGCATTAACGAGCTATTAAGAAACTGCACTTAAAGCCAAAGGGTATTATCTTACTTATATATTAATCATTGGAAATATCTCCATTGTAAAAGACGGAAAACGAAGAGATACTACAAGCAAGCTTTCCCAATCGTAAGAACCCTACAACAGGTTTTCATGTTGCAGAGCATTGTATTGACTGTACGTGTGGAAAAAATCTAGTTAAAATTGATAAATACTAAGGTTGTCAGGACACACACATATAGAAAATAATTTTATGTATATAGCTTCCCGCAATATTTTGGGGATTGATAAAATCAAATTAATGAGTAGCAAAGCAAGAAATGTTAAGCAGGAATAAATATGCGTGATATAATATTCACTGACAGTTGCAACTGCATAATTATTGGAGCGAATGTGAATGAACAATTTTTACAGAATAAGTGAGGCAATGAAATACATTGATACTCATCTCAATGATACGTTATCAGTGCAGATGATTGCAGAACAGTTTGCTTTTTCTCCATACTATTTCCACAGGTTGTTTACATCTATTGTTGGTAAATCTTTGATGGCTTATGTTCGTGACAGGCGGATTGTTTATGCATGTAAAATGCTTAATGAGACAGAACGAAAGGTGTTGGATATTGCACTTGATTTCGGATTTGACTCTGCACAGAGTTTTTCCAGAACCTTCAAATCAATTACAGGAATGTCCCCAACGGAGTATCGTAGCAGAAAGCTTGTGCCATGTATCGTCCCTGCCGCTGAACTTGTAAAGCAGTTTGCCAACCGCTTAAAAGGAGGTATTTTAATGAATCCTAACATGATAAAGAAAGAAAAAATGATTTTGGCAGGAGTGTCCGGTTTTGGCAATGAAACGGCGGAAATATGGAAGCGTTTTATGAAGCTTTATAAGGAAGTTCCGCTTACAGACAAAATATCCGATGATAGCTATGAGGTACGAATCTATGACAGTGCAACGGGAAAAGAAAGTGTCTTTGTCGGTTGCGAAATAAACAGCGACTGCGATGGATATGAAATCATTCAAATTCCCGCTTCCGAATACGCATCCTTTGATGTGTATGTAAACGAGGGGTATGAAAGCGAAAACGATGCAATGAAAGAATGGCTGGTTTCCAATGAAAAAGGATATGTCCGAAATCTGTTGGAAGAAAAGCCATATTGCATTGAACATTATGATGCACGGTTTGATGACAGCAATGGTGAATCCATTGTGGAAATCTGGTTGCCTATCAAAAAACAGGAAGCAAGGTAGAAAATCTGTTTGAGAGGCTTCTGAACGGATATTTCGGTTAAACTTAAATATCAAAATCAATGCTTAGGGTATGTCGGAGCAATTCGGCGTACCCTTTTATTAGCATAACCTTATTTCGCGGCATCCACTCAATCTTCGTTTTTGTAGAGCGTATAATAATCGGAATCCACATTATCCATCATTTGGGAAAACCACCTTTTTGCATCATCCAGCGCTTTATTATACACGATGGGCGCCAGCTTCTGCTCAAACAGTTCCGCAAGCTGCATCTGCTGTATCATCCCGATTTCTTCTCCGCGTACATCAAGATAAAATGCTTTTATTTCATCATTGAGCTTCTCTTTCTGCTGATCCGACAATTTGATCTGTGACAGACTGTCTCTCTTTTTCATATTCTGCTCCTTCCCCTGCTCTTTCACATACTGCAGAAATTCCGGCGTTTAGACCAATATTTTCACACAGCCTCGATCTTATTTCCAGACCGACAGTATTCGCAGGCCTCGTGGTAAATCTGCTTACCGCATTTCTCCGCCCAACTCCTTCAGCTCTGCCAGCAGCTCCAGATCTGACTGCTGTATCCTGATATTGGCAGTCAGCGGTTCCTCGCCGGGCCTGGTGACAGTAACCTCCATGACTGTTCCTTCTTCCAGGGGTCTGGACATTACCGCTTTCACAAAGGACATGAACTTGGGATGATTCCGTTCGAACTGCGCTTTCGCGCCCATCAATTTTAAAATAGATGTGGGATTCATAATCTTGCTCCTTTTTTGTATGTCTATATTATAGCTGATTTCATCCGGGAAGAAAATAATCAATTTATATTTCCTGCCATTACTCCTTTTATATGCTGCGCCCGCGGAGGACAAAGCGCGCCGTTTATTCCTTCGATGGAGACGAGGGACTTTTCCTGAAATATATTGCCTGGCAGCTATATCAATTTGATGATGTCTTCTGTGAGAACTGCTATGCCTTCCACCGCTTTATAGGAGCAAAGAATGCTATGGCACGCATTCTACGGGAAAACAGGGTAAAGGAGAACGGGCAGATTATCAGAGAACGCCACGGAGCCATGGCGGGTATTCCGCTCGCGCCTTTTTTTGCAAATGTATACCTGAAAAACACGAACCGATATTTTCATGACAATGCTGTTTCTTACTTTCGTTATTCCGACGATATTTTACTCTTTGCGGACAGCAGGGAGGAACTGGCCCGGTACCAGAGTACCCTGTATTCCCGGATCCGGACGTTGGGACTTGAGGGCTACCGAAGCCTGGTCCATGCTTATTATGAAAGCCGTAAGCGCATCCCGGAAGCTCCGCCCGAATCATTCTCAGAAGCATAGCTTCCGGGCAAATACATTGTCAGGCGTTTACCACATTCCTTTCCTCACCCCGGAGAAAAGCGGCTATATTTTCATGGGCCTCCCACACACACCTGGTCCTCGCCTCCACACTGGCCCAGGCCAGATGGGGCGTGATAATTAAGCGGCTGCTGTCCTGCAGCCTGCTTAAGGGATTGGTAAACTCCAGGGGCTCGCTCTCCACCACGTCCAGCCCTGCCGCCTGGATTTCTCCCTGAATCAGGGCTTCATACAGAGCCGCATTATCCACTACCTTTCCCCTGGCCACATTTAAAAGAATCGCCGTTTTCTTCATTTTCCTCAGAGCCTCCCCATCGATCAGCCCCTCCGTGAGACCGCTCAGCGGACAATGCAGTGAGAGGAAATCACTCTCCGCCAGAAGGGTATCGAAATCTACCCGAGAGTATTCCTTGCAAATACTCTTTCCCGTCACGGAGTAAAATATCACCCTGCATCCAAAGGCTTCTGCAATCCTGGCCACCCGCTTTCCGATATTTCCCATCCCCACAATGCCCCACACCTTTCCCTCAAGCTCACAAAAAGGAAGGTCAAAATTAGAAAAGCGATCCTGGGCACTGTATTCCCCGGATTTTACATAGGTATCATAGTAGGGAAGCTTCTCACTCAGTGCCAGTGCCAGGCAAAAGGTATGCTGGGCAACCATTGCCGTACAATAATCACGCACGTTTGTCACTTTAATTCCTCTGGCGCTACAATATTCCAGGTCACAGTTGTCATAGCCCGTGGCGAATTCACAGATCAGCTTGATTGCGGGCGCGTCCTTTAAGGTGTCCCCATTCAGAGGCGACTTATTGGCAATCACAATATCCGCATCCTTTACCCGCTCTCTGACCTCCTCCGCCGTCACCGTATTGGAATACTCCGTGACCTCTCCGAACTCCCGGATACAATCCACGGATACGTCCGCTCCTACACTGCTTCGCTCCAAAATCACAATTTTCATACCCGCTGTTCCCTTTCAAAGTCTTTACCTGCTCATTTGTTTACACTTCTCCGCCGTTTGCCTTGCTCTGCACTTTGTCATATTGATATAAGACAGCGCCCAGAAGTACCACTACTGCAATCAGAATCACTTCCGCCAGAATGACGGAAATCTTCGCTGACAGAAGCACGGCTCCCGCATTGATGACCGCGTGCAAAAAGACGGACAACACATAAAAAACAATTTTGCGATTTCTCACCGCCAGAAATACCAGATAAGACAGGGCTACATGAAGCAGCATTGCGCCGATGCGCTCCACCCCTGCCATGTAATAATGATAACTGGCAGTACTGCCCAGAACGCCCAGCTGCGTAATTATAGTCTGCTGTGTCTCAGTATCATAGGCAGAGAGCAGCGAGGACAGAGAGCCACTGTTGATCAAGAGAGAATAAATAAGGTTATTTACATAGGTCAGGCCCACGATGAGGATAGCCTCCGTTCCGCCATGACCGATACCGTAAAGAATAGCGTTTTCCCGATTCAGATGATCCCGGATGCAGTATTTCATGGCCAGGAATCTTCCTGTCTCCTCGAACAGGCCTGCGGCCAGGCCGCCGTATATGGCGTACAAAACAATATTATCCTGAAACAGGGTTCCGGTGAAGCGGAAAACAACGGTGTGCAAAATTCTCTCCAATACCATGGCAAACAGTATGAAGCTGGCCGCACCGATGAAAAAGCTTGAAATTCTGACCTTTCCCTTCCATTTCAAAACCGTAATAATATAGGCTACAATGGGAACAATCACCGTAACGAGCAGCGTAAATATCATTCCGCCTATGCTTGCCGAAGAAACAGGTGTCATAAACAAAACCTCCTTTAAAATAGTCATACCGCGCGGCTTGGGATAAATCCGGACACCTTGACAAGCCGCACGATACATAGTAGAGTTACTGTATTATCTGAAAACGGGAGAACTTATATGACAGACAAGATGAAAGAGCTGTACGGTAAATATGAGGAAATACTGATTTATCTTATTGTGGGCGTTATCACCACCATAATTTCCTGGGGAGCGGCATTCCTGGGGAAGCTGGTTTTGAATACGGATATTTCCTGGCAGAATACGCTGAACAATACCTTCAGCTGGCTGGTTGGCGTAATCGTGGCATATCCCATGAACCGTAGATGGGTATTCAAAAGCACAAACCACAAAATCATAAAGGAGTTTCTTGGTTTTGCGGCTTCCCGTGTGTCCACTCTGATCATGGATGTTTTCATCATGTGGCTGACAGTGAACGTTATCCTCATGAATTATTGGATCGCAAAGATATTTATTTCCTCGGTAATCGTGACCATAGCCAATTATATATTCAGCAAGCTTCTGATCTTCAAAAAGCACTGAATATATAACACTATATGTGTTTGATCAGCTCTTTTACCAGGGCGGCGGAGTGTCTGGCCGCTGCCTTCTCAAAAGCAGGATAATCCATCTCTGCGCTGTTGTCCGCCTTGTCTGAAATAGCCCGGATGATGACAAAGGGCACATGATTCAAATATGCACCGTGGGCAATGGAGGCTCCCTCCATCTCCGCGCAGTCGCCCTGAAATTCACTGATCAGCCGCTCCTTGACATCGTTGCCGGAGATGAACTGATCGCCGCTGACTACACGTCCCAGTATGGCGTGAATATCCGGATTAACCTTTTCACAGGCTTCCTTGGCCAGCTGCATCAGCCGTTCGTCAGCCGGGAATTCCCGCCGTCCCAGCTGTGGTACCTCTCCCGGCTGATAGCCGAAAACGGTAACATCCATATCGTGGTGCAGGGCATCTCGGGAAATGAGAATATCTCCGATGTCCAGCCTGGCATTCAGGGAACCGGCCACACCGGTATTGATAATGTGTGTTACTTCAAACAAATCCACCAGGATCTGGGTGCAAAGGGCTGCGTTCACCTTGCCGATGCCGCTCCTGACTACTACCACGGACGCACCGCTCAACGTACCCTCATAGAATTCCATATCTGCCTTTTTTTCTATTCCGGAAACGGTCATTTCCGCTTTCAGCTCCTCGACCTCCAGTTCCATGGCTCCAATGATTCCGATTTTGCTCATTCGTATTACTCCTTTATCTTTTTTATGTTATTCCGTAACTGTACAGTGACCTGCCGATACGCTATTGCGGATAAGTCAGCCGGTCCTCGCCGATATGGTACAGAACGTTGTCCAGATATTTTGCGGCCAGGAAATTGGCCATTCCCAGGTTCATATCCAGATAATTCCCGCAATCCTTGGGCGATGCGCCGGGCACCTCTTCCTTGTAATCCCGGATAAACTCATACATTTCCACCATCAGGTCCACAATGTCCCGGGAAGTATAGTCCCCTGCCAGCAGCAGGTAAAACCCTGTACGGCAGCCCATGGGGCCGAAATAAAGGGTTTTTGCCCCGTACTCCGCATGATTCCTTAAGAAAGTAGCTCCCAGGTGCTCGATAGTATGTACTTCGGCAGTATTCATGACCGGCTCCTCATTAGGACTGGTCATACGCAGGTCAAAGGTGGTAATGGTTTCCGCCCCTGCCTTATCCTTACGAGACACATATATGCCGGGTTGCAGCTTAATATGGTCGATGGTAAAGCTTGTGATTTTTTCCATAAAGGTTCCCCCTTTGTATCATCATAAATTTATAGTTCAGTTAGAGTATACATCAAAAGATGCAGAAAAGAAAGTATTTTACACTCTCCTGCTCTCGAAATACGGAAAGCGTTCCAGTGCTGTAAAAATATCCTGGAAATCCTCTCTGGGGGCGGCCTCAATATATTTCTCCAGAATCTCATTTTCCTGATCCTTATACTTTCCGTAAAAGAGGTCAAACAAATTGTGTCCCCGCAGATAAATGCGAATCTCTTCCAAATGACGGCGGATGTCCTCCACCGTTTCCAGATCACGGCCCAGCACCTCCGTCAGATGACGGCCGCTTTTCATGTGATGCAGATACTCCTTCCATTTCTCCAGGAGAATCCCGTAAAAGGCCTCCTCCGACTCCACAATGCCCAGTTTCGCCATCACAGCCGGATTCAGAAAATAATTTTCAAAGGAATAGTATTTCAGAATCAACACATTCTCCGGCCGAACCCTGGGCAGCTTATCCATGTCCTCCAGATTGCGCTCTTCGTAATAACGGCAAAGCTGCTTCCCCAAAACAGCCGGGTCCTGGCCGTCGCTGTCCCGAACCATAAGAAACTGATCCCGCAGATAAATTTGATTCATATATTTCAGATTGGCATATGTCTTGATATTGGTACAGCTATTGGTGGTGATGATAGCGATGCGAGACAGATTGCCCTCCCTGTCAGTAGTCTCCGCATAATACTTCCTGAGCAAAAGGGGCAGACGGGACTTATCCTGTTTTCCCTCCACAATGAAGACAAAATTCACGTTCATCAGGTCTCCCGCAGTGTAGCCCAGATCATCCAGGATCGCGCTGATGTCCGTCTTTTTCCGTATATCGCTGGAGCCGTCCTCCCGCAAGAGAACCTGGCGGATCTGCCTGCTGTTAAAATTCGGCAGCAGATTGGGCGAATGGGTGGTAAAGATCACCTGATTCTTGGCCGACAGGCGGTAAAGAATCGTCCCGCACACCTTCTGTAAGCTGGGATGCAGAAAAATCTCCGGGTCCTCAATCATAATAATGCTGGACAGATTTTCCTCGACCTGGGTGTACGCTTCCAGAAGTGAAAACAGATAAATAGACCGCATCCCCTTGCCCATATGCGAGACAGGACGCGGCACATTCTGGGCAGGATGCCTGATCTGAGTTGTGACCTCCAGGATTTTCTCCACATCACGATTCATGGTATAAAGAATACTCTCCCGTCCTCCGTTTTTATGGAAGCAGTCGTTTACCATTCGTGCAAAGGTGTCCAGATTTAACTGATACAGTTTATAATCCAAGAGCTTGGATGTTTCGAAAACATCCAGCTCCGCAGGATTTTTTTGTTCTATCAGTCCGATACAGCTGAAACAATAGCTGCATTCCCTGGCCTGGTTGAACATACAGCAGCCGGCGCGCATGCGCTTGAGAATCTCATCCTCCTGCAGAAGCAGCAGGTCGCTCTGCAGCTGCTCCACCCGCCGTTCCGTGTCCACATGATATATCTTGGGAAATACCTCCTGTATGAAAGGATTATTTTTATGGATTCCATCCATGTAACGGATCTGGCCGTCCCGGTTAGCCGTCATGGTAAAGGTGAGGGCACCGTCAGAAAAGGAAGGCAGTTTTTTAACAAAATCCTGCATCCATGCTTCTTTTCTTCGGTATTGACTGACCACCCCTCTGCAGCGAAGCTGCTCCAGATCCTCTTCCGTGAACGACAGCTTCACACGAATCCTGATCTTTGCACCGGCCTCTCCGAAATCCTCGGGCTGAATGCGATACTCTCCGCCCACCGCCCGGACTGCATCCAGCACGGTGGTTTTGCCTGTATTGTTCTGCCCCACCAATATCAGGGCATTCTCTATATCAGGAATGTACATATCATGTATGGACTTAAAATTTTGTATGTGCAGCTCTGAAATCTTCATAGGCGGCTCCTGTCATTTGCGGCTGTGTTTTGTTTACCGGTATCTTCATTATAGTATCCGGCGCCAAAATCCGCAACGTGAAAAAGATCCGTACCGCCCTGGGGCAGGAAACAGCCCTGCGCCTCAGCCCGTCAAAAATTCCTTCAGCAGCATTTCCAGCTCTTCCTCTGTAACTGCTGCTTCCCGGGATGATCCCACAGTGGTATGCTGTGACGCCTCCCTGGCCCCCTGGGTCATGCGGCGTGCCTCCTGATCTGCCTCCTGGGACACTTCCGATGATACACGGGATCCCGTTTCCCGCGCATCCTGGAGGGCAGTCTCTTCTTCCCGGTGTGCATCCGATATGCCAGCCGATACACGCTGTGCCGCTATTACCGAAGTCTTGCTTTCATTTCCCGACACCGACCGGCCGCCCACAGGCATCAGCTCTACCGTCTTTCTGCTCTTCTTACGGCTGCTCCTGTCACCTCCCTGGTCTTCTATCCCACCCGGCTTCTCCTGAAACGCCGCGTCACCGTACAACATTTCTATATCCCGCCTGGTCACGTTCATTCTGGAAGCCAGATGATTTTCCAGGTAATCCACCAGATTGATTTTTAACATTCTTCTCTTGCCCTTAATGTCCACCACTGTAGACACGGAAAAATACAGATACAGCCCCAAAAAGCTGACTATGTAAAAGGGAAGGATTGCCCCCAGCGTACGACCTGCCAGGATACTTCGGCAAATGCCGACTCCCGCAGACACCACCGACAGCAGCATCATCTGCCCCGAGAGATGATAAAGTAAATCAAAGGAAAACGGCCCCAGCGCCAGCCGGTTAATAAACTTGTCCACAAAAACAGGTATATTGTGAATCCCGTTATTCAGCTCAAAACAATTTGAAAATTTCATTTTGCACTGCTTCAGCAGCTTATTATTCGTGATGGCCATGTTGTCCGCTTCCTTTATCATATGGCGATAGAACATTCCCAGGGACAGCTTGAGAATAATACTGAGAACAAGACAGGTGAACATACATGCCGTAACTACTTTCTGCTCCTCAAAAACTCTGATCATAACACACCTCTTCTCCGCAAAAACATCTCCACAAAAGCAAACAGGCCGGATTCGCGTTTTCACGAATTCGGCTTTTGTACTTTTTTATTATAGAATATGTCTGTTCATTTTTACAGAATTTTCCGTCGACATGTTTCGCGATTTTTATTATCACAATTTCTATTGATTGAATTCTTTAATTGCCACACCGTTCTAAATCTGCTATACTTTAACTAATTTTATAAGGAGGCGAAAGCACTATGAAATACAAAACATCTGGAACCTGTTCCCAGGAGATCAATATCGAGATAAAGGACGGTCTCATTGACTCCGTTCAATTTGTAGGCGGCTGCAACGGTAACCTGAAGGGCATCTGCGCACTGGTTAAGGGTATGAAGCCGGAAGACGCCATTTCCAGGCTGAAGGGAATCAAATGCGGCATGAAGCCTACCTCCTGCCCCGACCAGCTGGCTAAGGCACTGGAGAGCATGATATGAAAAAAATCGTATTGACAGGCGGGGGCACCGCGGGACACGTCACCCCCAATATTGCGCTGCTCCCTGCGCTGAAGAAAGCAGGATACGAAATCACGTACATGGGCTCCTACGACGGAATAGAGAAAAAGCTGATCAGCGACTTTGACATTCCCTATGTAGGGATCTCCACCGGAAAATTTCGCCGTTACCTGGATCTGAAAAATTTTACGGATCCCTTTCGGGTGATTAAGGGCTTTTCGGAGGCAAAGAAGTTTTTGAAACAGTACATGCCGAATATCGTTTTTTCCAAGGGAGGCTTTGTCAGCGTCCCGGTAGTTCGTGCCGCTGACTATCTGAAAATTCCCTGCATTATTCACGAATCCGATATGACGCCGGGACTTGCCAATAAACTCTGTATCTCTGCGGCCAAAAAGGTATGCTGCAATTTCCCTGAGACATTAAAGCTTCTGCCTGAGGAAAAGGCCGTTCTCACCGGTTCGCCCATCCGCTCCGAGCTCACCCAGGGGAACAGGCTTGCCGGGCTGGACATATGTGGTTTTTCCGCCAACAAGCCCGTTATTATGGTAATCGGCGGAAGCCTGGGAGCCGCAAGTGTGAATAAGGCCGTGAGAGATGCCCTCCCCAAACTTCTGGAGGATTATCAGGTAGTCCATCTCTGCGGAAAGGATAAAGTGGATAATCTGCTTTTGAATACTCCCGGGTACAAACAATTCGAATACATTAAGACAGAGCTGAAGGATCTGTTTGCCATGGCGGATCTCGTTATCTCCCGGGCAGGGGCTAATTCCATCTGTGAACTTCTTGCCCTGAAAAAGCCCAACATTCTGATCCCTCTTCCGGCGGCAAGCAGTCGGGGCGATCAGCTGTTAAATGCCCGTTCCTTTGAAGCACAGGGCTTTTCCATCGTAATAGACGAGGACGACCTGACACCGGAGCTGCTGGTGGATAAGGTTCACGAATTGTACTTTAACCGACAGAATTACCATGATGCCATGTCCGACAGCGGCCAAATGGATTCCATCAGTACGATCATGGGGCTGATCGAGCAAAACAGTTAAAAAGCTCCTGCAATTTAACATGAAAGAGCTCCTGCAGCCTTTGGAAAATTGCAGGAGCTCTTTCATTTATTTCGAAGTTAATGGAATTGTGTCGAAATTGTACGACGAAAAACTTGCAATCCGCCTTACTTCTCGCCGATAAATGCGACCTGCCCCGACTTTATCTCCATCAGGCCATTCTCCGCACTTACCCAGACACTATAGGCGGTGGGATTATACATGGTCAGGCCGTCGGCAGAAAATTCCTGCTGCCGGACAGCGTTGACATAACTGTAAATCTCCATGTTCGAAGCATACCAGATATTATCCTTTCCCGCCATTTTCTCCACAAACGCCTCTATGACGCTCCAGTCTCCGGAGTACGCGAATTCAAAGCTATGTCCCCAGACATACATCAGCGGAAGCTCATAAAAGTCCGGCACATTCAGAAAATTGTCCCCCAGCTCCAGCAGACGGTCGTTGTGGTGACAGGTGGGATGCCATTGCATAAAGTCCGCCGGCAGAAAAAAGCCATGGCTGCTGTTCACTGTTCTGGAATACTTAATACCTGCATTCTTCACCGTCTCGATCACCTCCGGGCTGTAATTGCCGAACGCATAGGACATTCCCTGCACCAGCTCTCCCGTCAGCTTTTCCAGACTTTTACGATCTTCCTGAATCTCCAGAAGCATCTGTTGTCCCGTAATGGTTGTGGGACTGCGGTGCTGTACGCCATGGCAGGCAATTTCATGGCCCTGATAAACCTCCTTTAGCTCACCCTCACTCACATAAAAACTTCCCTTGTCCCCAGTCTCCAGAGTACCGGAATTGAGGTGGAATGTCCCCTTCATTCCGTGATTTCTCAGCAGCTCCGCCAGTCTCCTGTCATGAATCTGACCGTCATCATAGCTGAAGGTAAGTGCCTTGCGCAATCCTTTGGGATATACAAATCTCATAACCCGCCTCCTTTTTCATTCTAATATCGAATCAATTCAGCCATGGGCTGCAAGCCCGGCGAAAAGAATTGTTCCTGTATATCATAGCACAAGTCGGTAAAAACAGGAATATAGTAAATGGAAGTTGAATATATATAGGAGCTCCGTCATGCAGTTTTTCCCTTCCCTCCTGTTTGGAATATCCGCCAGCCTGGACGCCCTGCTGGTGGGCATCAGCTATGGTTTACGGGGAGTACGCATCAGAGCGCTGCAGAACCTTTTCATCAGTCTTGTATCCCTGCTTGGAACCTGCCTCTCCGTATGCCTGGGGAGCCGACTGATGCTCATTCTGCCTGCTTCTCTGGCAGACCGTACCGGCAGTATCATCCTGATGCTTCTGGGAACTTATTATATTGCAAAATGGACCTTTGGCGTCCTGACATGCCGAAGGGCACACCCCACGGAGATCAGGCGCCCTGCGGACATAAACCAGTCCGTAAATACAGAAATCACATCCGCGGAAAAGCCCCCTCTTATCCTGACCCCTGCCGAAACCTTTGTCCTGAGCCTGACCCTCTCCGTAAACAACATCGGCATCGGCTTAAGTGCCAGCATGGCCGGCCTTTTTCTCCTCCCCACCGCCGTGATGACCTTTCTTTGTTCCGCTCTGTTCCTTTTTAGCGGAAACCGGCTGGGCCGGAGCCGCCTTCTGCGCCTGATCGGATATGCCGCCGACCCGCTCTCCGGTCTTCTGCTGATCGGCCTCGGCATAATACAGCTCATATTTTAAAGACGCCAAAGCTGCCGCCACTGAATAGCAATGGCATTCCGGGGCAGAATAAACAAAAACAGACCAAAAGCGAGGGCATCATGAACTTATCCACAAAGCTTGACGAAAATATACAGTATCTCCGGCAGACCCTGCCGCTGGAACGCAGCTTTGACCTTATGACCAGAGACCTTTTTCTGGGCAGCACAAAAGCCTTTTTTCTGGGTGTCAACGGGTTTTGCAGGACAGAACTGCTGCAGCGGATCTTCTCCGACCTGCAGAATCCCCTGTATATGACAGATGAGGCAGTGCAGGATATTGAACGCTATGTCAGTGCGCGCCTGGGCTATGCCCAGGTCTCACTGGCCGATTCCTGGGAAGTCATTCTCTCCGCCGTACTCAGCGGGCCTGTTGTCCTGGTCATTGACGGTTTCGACCGGGCTGTACTCATTGACACCCGGAGCTACCCCACCAGAAGCATTGCCGAACCGGATCTGGAAAAGGTAACCCGGGGTTCCAGAGACGGCTTTGTGGAAACCCTGCTGTTCAACGCTAACCTGATTCGAAGAAGGATTCGTTCTACCCGGCTTTGCTTCACCATGCACAGCGTGGGTACGGAAAGTAAGACGGATGTCGCCCTGGCCTATCTGGAAGGCTCCGTAAATAATGAACTTTTAAGAAAGCTGTCCGATACCCTCGACAGCCTGGATGTTTCTTCTCTGACAATGGGTACAAAAAGCCTGGAGGAGCTGCTTCTTCCCAAGCGCTGGTGGAATCCTCTTCCTGCCTTCCAGATTACGGAACGTCCTGACGTCGCCTGCAGTTACCTGACGGAAGGCCATATTCTGGTGCTGGTGGACAATTCCCCTGTAGTACTGGTACTCCCCTGCACGATTTTTCAGTTTACCCAGAACCCCGAGGATTATTACAGCAGTCCCTCCGTGGGCACCTATTTCCGGCTGGTACGCTTCCTCTGTATTCCCGTATGTCTGCTGCTCCTGCCTGTTTTCCTGCTGCTGACAACCTGCTACCCGGAGGAGTCTGCCCGTCTGGGCCTTTCCGCCACCTCCGGCTTAAGCGGCCCGCGTCTGTTCTTTTACGTCCTGGCGGTAGAATTCATTTTGGATCTCTTTAAATATTCTTCCGCCTTAAGCTCCGGAAAGTTTTCCGGCTCTCTGTCCATGATCGGCGGTCTGATCATTGGAGATATTGCCGTCAGCCTGAACTGGGTTTCGGTGGAAACTCTGTTCTATGGCGCCATAACACTGCTGGCCACCCTGTCTATCTCCGGCACAGAGTTCAGTGATGCCCTCCGGCTTTATCGCATTTTTCTGATCGTAGCCACCGGCATCTGGGGCCTGCCAGGCTTTCTGATCAGCCTGGGCGCCGTGCTGGTCTCTATTGTCACAACGCCCACCTTTGGCGGCTTCAGCTACTTCTGGCCCCTCTTCCCTTTCAACAGAAAAGCCCTTTTCCGGCTGTTGTTCCGCAGCCCTACCCCAAAAGCACAACCCATAAAGCCCTGGCGGCGGGGCAGGGTAAAAAAATCATGACAGCGTAATGCGCCATCTTTCATTAAAATGATTGGTTTTCACCATTTGCCCGTAACATTTAAAAAAGTCTGCTACTATCATGACCAGGAAAACCGCCACAATAATACGGACTGCTCTTCCGTCCAGACCACTCATCTTACTCATGAGGAGCGGAAATACCTTGTCCATGAAAAAGGTGACCATTGCTGCAAATCCCACACTGGTGGGCACCGATGTATATTTTGTAATATGTAGGGGAATGGGGGAATAATTCCAATACTCAATATGGCAGAATTCCTCCGTTACCATTCCCAGAATGATCTCGCCGATACTGATGCAGAGCATGACACAGACAAAATAGAGAATATATTTTGCCATGCGGGATGCTTTCACCGGAAACCTGTTCAGAAACTTCATTTCAGAGGGCACCCCGAACAGTATGTAGATTGCCATCACTGCCATTCCATATCCCAGCAGAAACGGCAGATCCATATTGCGGTTGTTGATATAACCTTTCGTCAGTGCAAGCCACATATTTTCCACCACAAAACCCATAAAAGAAACAAGTATTACCAGTATTGCCATACTGTACCATTTGTATTTCATCTGCTTTTGTCCCTTTCCTTTGTCCTGATTATACATATAGTAATATACTCTTCTCCCGGAGACAAGGAATTTTATCTTAAGTTTTCCTTTACATCCTCCGCCTCATAATCAAAAATACATTTGTCAAAGGCATTTATCACATGGGTATCCTCATACTTGTCATAACGTTTATGCTTTCTGCCATAGGTGATATGCACATGGCCATGCAAAAAAAATTTCGGTCTGTATTTTTCCATCAAATCCAGAAAAGCCCGGAAACCCTGATGGGGCAGATCCAGTCCGTCATTCAACTGATAGGCCGGCGCATGGGTAACCAGAATATCAAAGCCGCCCATGCGCCACAGCCTGAACCGCAGCTTCCGAATCCGCTTCTGCATTTCCCTCTCCGTATACTGATGGACTCCCGGCTTGTAACGCATGGAACCGCCAAGCCCGAGAATCCTGACTCCCTGATAAACATATATATCGTCTTCGATACAGACGCACCCCTCCGGAGGTACACTCTCGTATTTCGTATCATGGTTTCCGTGTACATAGATTACCGGCACCGAGGCCATGGTAACCAAAAAGGACAGATATCTGGGATCCAGATCTCCACAGGAAATGATCAGGTCTATGTCATCCAGCATTCCTCTCTCATAATAATCCCAGTACAGCTTGGATTCCACGTCCGAAACGGCAAGTATTCTCATGGTGGAAGCTCCCTTCCCTTTTTCTAACGTTCAGCCGTCTCCAATCCCTGCTGGTTAATTACAGGCTGCGCCGATTCTGCTAATTCAACCGGGCTGGGAATTGCACCAATGACATTTTCCGCCAGCCAGTCCATGGCAATAATATCCTTTGCCGACAGACCTTCTTCCGGCCCGTTCTGAATGATACCCGTCTGAGAATATAGGATACCCGAAAAAGGGTTAAAGCTTTCTGTATAAAAATTCTTTTTTAAAAGGTCTGCCAGACGCTTCGTGCCAATGGGCAGACTTTGTGAACATATCATGTCTACAACACCGCCGGAAATGCCCCACCAATAGTTGATAGGCTTTACCGCATCCGCACTCTCGTCATTTTTCCAGGCACCGTCCATAATCGTACGGATCAGCCTTTCATAGAATTTCCCCCAGTGCCACAACGGCATGGCCAGACTGCGGGGATAGACTCCCTCCACACTGAACAGGCCGAAATACCGGGAGGAATCCTCCGGGATGTTCATATCCTTGCCGGAAATAATAGACACTCCCTGCTCCTGCAGCTTCGCCAGGCTGTCCTTATTGTCCTTCAGTCGGGACCACTCCAGATAAACCTCCGCCCTGGGATTTACCATCTTGGCTCCCAGCGCAAACGCGTTAATATTGGCAATACATCCCAATATAGGATAATCCGCAATATACCCCAGCCTGTTATTGTCCGCCATGGCTCCCGCAATGGCCCCCATCAAAAATTTGGCCTCGTACATACGGGCATAATAGGTCCGGATATACCGATGGGAGGTATTCAGAGAACAGTTGAGAATCCTCACATCCGGGTGGGCTATGGCTGCCTTTACGCTCCCGGTGACAAAGGCTGGCGTGGTACTGAATATAATATTGCAGCCCTCCTCTATGGCCTTTTCTATGGTTTCCTCTGCTCTCTCCTGAGTAATATTCTCATAGCAGACGGTGGACACCTCGTCAAAGAAGGTAGATTCAATATGCTGTCGTCCCAGTTCATGGGCATAAGTCCATGCGGAAGAGCTCGGTGTTTTCTCATAGATAAAGGCAATCTTTGGTTTGGATGTGCTGATTGGCAGAATGCGGTTCAGCAGCGGCTTCTTCTCCTGCACCGGCTCCATCTTCAGCTCCACCTCTTTCCCGGAGCCTCCTATCATAAACTCTTCCCAGCTCTTGACCACCAGTTCCCGGATCTCATTGGAAGTCTTGTCCGCAAGAGTCTTATAGCCATACAGGACAACAAAGGCCAGGAACGCGTCACCGGTAGTCAGATGCAGCTTATCACCGCCGTTAGCTTTGTACTCCGCGGAAAATTTAGAGTAAATATAGCTGAAATCCAGCCGGTCATCATCACTCCATGCTTCCTCCGGATCTTTTCCCACCGCTTCCTGCAGCTTCGCAAAGCTTCCCAGATTGGAGAACCAGATGTAGTTGATTTTGGACCGCTCGTAAAAATCAACAAATTCGTAATAAATCCGGTTGCTTTTCTCCTCCGTCCTGGGTGGCAGGATTCGGATCACATTGCCCATCACGGAAACCGCGTCATAATATTTGAGCACACTGACCCGCTTATTACCTTCCTCCACATAGAATTCATTCATATATTCATAGGCCTTGATCGGATCCCGAATTCCTTCCTTCTCATGGCTGTCGCTTAATTTAGCCCACTTATGGGCAAATTCCGTTTTATCTCCTAATATCGGCATAAAGTTGCCCGCAAAGGCATTGCTCCTGCCTCCGGTTCTGGTACCCACAATCCTATGAATGGGAATCTGTACAAGTCCCAGCGGAATCTCCGCATAATGGTGATTATAGGGCAGTATATCGTCCAGCACCTTAAGGGTGGGGGACTGCCCTTGCAGCAGTCTGGCCTGATAATCCTTTTTCCCCAGCTTATGCGCCTTGTCATAATCAATTATACTCATAATACTCTTCACTCCTCTCAAATTTCACTTATGGATTATATCACATTCCGAAGTAGATATGAAGATTTTTTTAACGCAGTCCCGGTATAGCGAAACATGCGCAGATATTGCTTTATTTTGAAAAAATGTTGTCAAATACACCATGCGAAAATGTGTTTCCTTCTATTTCTTTGCAACATAACTTACAATTATTCTATTAAAATAATGTATTCTGTTGACTATTTTTATCAAAAACTATATGATAAAGAGTAGTAGTTGTAAAGTGCTGTGAGAGGTGTATACATGAAAGCAGGAGAAGCGGCCGCGGGAAGAGCAAAAAAACGTACAATTATTGATCTATACAGAGAAATGGCGGATCTGAAAATCGTCCGATGTATTAAAAACAGCCTAATCATGCTGCTGCCGGTTCTTCTGACAGGCGCATTTGCACTGTTCTTCCGCGCTTTGCCCATCCCTGCCTATCAGACTTTTCTGAAAAGTTTTTGTCGGGAGCGTTGGATACCTTTTTGGGTTATATCTATTCCGCTACTCTCGGAATACTTTCCGTCTATATGGCTGTCAGCGTAGCGCTCAACTATACACAGGTCTGGGTGACGACGAAGTCTTACAGTTACGGAATTGTGGTAACCTCCCTGATTTGCTTTTTCATATTTGTCGGGACAGACGAATCCGGCAGCTTTTCCAGCACTTCACTCGGATCGAATGGTGTGTTTACGGCCATTGTCTGCGGACTGTCCGCAAGCTGGTTGTATGACCGGCTGTGCAGAAGAACCAGGCATTTCGAACACCTTTTTACGGACGGAGCGGATGACCAGTTTCATGCCATGCTGTCCTCAATCATACCTACTGTTTTGGTGGTGCTGATCTTTGCGTTTATTAACCTGATCCTCTCAAAACTCTTTCATGTGACCGGATTTCAGATGCTCTTTACCGGGCTGATCGGGCGCATCTTTGAAAACAAAACCCGTTCGCTTGGTACCATGCTTCTCTTCCAGTTCCTCTTCGGCATCATGTGGCTTTTTGGAATCCATGGAAACAATGTGCTGGAATCCGTCGCCCAGGATATTTTTGTACCGGCAATTGCCGCCAACCAGGAGCAGCTTGCCCTGGGACTGCCTGCAACGGAAATATACAGCAAGACCTTCCTGGACGTCTTTACGATGATCGGCGGCTGCGGAACCACATGGTGCCTGATCATTGCAATTCTCCTCTTCAGCAGAAAGAAAAGCAGCCGTAGTCTCGCCAGGCTGTCGATAGCACCGGGCCTTTTGAATATCAACGAGATTATGACTTTCGGACTTCCCGTGATTTTTAATCCGATTTTCATGATCCCATTCCTATTTACTCCAATGGTGTGCACCGTGATCAGTTCAACGGCGATCCGGCTGGGACTGGTGCCGGTGCCCATTCATCAGGTACAGTGGACCACACCGCTTCTGCTGGGCGGTTATCTCGCCACCGATTCTGTGGCAGGCAGCGTTCTGCAATTAGTCAACCTTGCGGCAGGTGTGCTCATTTATGCTCCTTTTGTGAAGCTTTTTGACCAGGAGAGCAGCCACGGCGCCCGGCAGAAGCTGGATAAGCTGGTGAAAATCCTGATAAACAGCGAAGAATCCCGCAAGCCCGTGGAACTTCTGAAACTGCAGCATGAAGAGGGCACGGTGGCAAAGATTCTGGCACAGGAGCTTCAGGATATGATCGGTACGAAACCTCCGCAGATATTCTACCAGCCTCAGCACAACGCAGATCATCTGTGTATCGGCGCGGAGGCACTGCTTCGCTGGAACCATGACGTATATGGCATGATCTATCCGCCGTTGGTAATCAAACTGGCAGAAGAAATCGGCAAGCTGACCGAGCTGGAGGAATCGGTGTACCGCGCCGTGGTGGAGGATATGGACAGGCTATGCGCTGCGTTGGGAGAGAATGCAAGAATATCCGTAAATGTCACGGGAGAAACCATACAGGGGGCAGAGTTTGAAAATTTCCTGGCAGAGCTCCATTCGGCTTATCCGAGGCAATGTTCCCACCTGGCTATCGAAATCACGGAACAGGCAGCACTCCTAATCGATGATACGCTGATTGAACGACTGAATCGCATTAAGGACATGGGCTTCGAATTGGAAATTGACGACTTTAGTATGGGAAGTACTTCCATTAAATATCTGCAAACAAATATTTTCTCCACCCTGAAACTGGATGGCGGATTGAGCAAAGGCGTACTGGCAAATCCCAGAAGCCGGGAAATTGTAGCTTCCATTATCAAGCTGTCCCATGAATTCGGGATCTCTGTATTGGCAGAATACGTGGAAAACGAAGAGCAAAGGAAAGCACTTGAAGACGTAGATTGTACCATGTACCAGGGTTATCTTTACAGCCCTGCCGTTCCACTGGAAGAGCTGGAAGAAAGGTATAAAAAAGAGCGATAGACGGGACTCGAACCCGTGTTCCATCCCTGTCCCGCGCCGGCCCC
>CANPOY010000044.1 GCA_947575805.1 uncultured Lachnospiraceae bacterium | reverse complement strand
GGTGCTTTCACATGGGGAATCCGAACCTTTTGCCCTATGAAACGATTGTCCGGGCAACCAGCGGAGAGCCGGAAGCCGTGGACGAGGGTTTTACGGCATTAAAGCAAGCGTGAGCGGAACAGTTATCACAAAAGACGGAGCAAGAGCAGATTCAGTGGAATAATATCTATTGCAGCTAAATGAATTTTTTGCAAAGTCTGTTCCATCAGGAAAGTTATTGCGATATAATGGAGCCAGTGACAAATCGGGATTCTATGGAGATAAAGCATTATGGATATTTTATTTAGCTCAAAAAATATAGATGTTCGTATTATGAGTTGTGATGATATTCCTTTCATTTGTAAAGCAGATAATGATGAAAGTGAAAAAAATATAGCATATTTGACAAATCAATTGGCAAATCAGGAAAAACAAGAATGCAGTGCATTATTGGCTTTGTACAACGGAAAGATAGCAGGACATGTATTTTTGTACTATAAGTGTAGATGGGGAGGTTTGGCTAATAGTGATTTGCCGTGCGTTATTGATTTGAAAGTGTTTGAGAAATATAGAAAGAACGGAATAGCAACCGCTTTAATGGATGCTGCGGAAAAAATAGCAAAAAAGCATAATGATAAAATATATTTAGATGTTTGCTTAAATAGCGAATATGGACCTGCTCAACGATTATATGTAAAGAGGGGTTATGTACCTGATGGGAAAGGTGCATATTATGAAGAGAAAGTTTGCGAAACAAACGCTATTTGCAAAAATGATAGTGAATTAACATTGTGCCTTATAAAAGAATTATGAGCAATACAACTTCTAATTTAAGGAGAAAACGCAATGATACTATACCATGGAAGCAGCACCGGAAATATAAAAGTATTAAAACCAAATCAAGCGGACCATGACCGGCCATATGTATATATGACCACAATGGATGTGGTTGCCGCGTTCTATTTATGCAACGCTGTAGAAAGGCCCTATTACTGGTTTCCTTATGGTTTTGAAAACGGCAGTAATATACCGGTTTACCACGAATTGTACCCGAACGCGTTGAAAGAAGTATCGGAGGGTGTCAGCGGATATATCTATGAAGTTCTTGCAGAAGAAAATCAAGTTATTCCATTTAGAAATATTCCATGCGCGAGACTGGCGACAGAGCCTATTAGGGTAACGAACTGTGTCAGGGTAGAAAATGCGTATGATTTATTTAAGGACTATGTAAAGCAGGGCAAAATGAAAATAGGACATTTTGAAGATAAATCGAAACAGCAGCTGGAATGGTGGTATTCGTGCTGTGTCGAATACCTGAAAGAAAAGCACATGATAGAAACCCCTGATTGCTCCTATGCCTCTTTTATAAAATTAAAAATGCCGCTAGTATGGGAAAAATATATTGCAGAACAAACAGTACAGTTTCATGAACCGGAATGTTGAAATCGGAGGAATATATTATGAATAATGTCTGGTCAAAAATGTACAGGGTATAATGAGGCTGTATCTCAGTCGAAAACTGAGATTTGACGATTATTCTTTGAACTACACTGTTCAAGAACATACGGATATTTTGTAGTGCATGGTTCACCTGCCTTATTTCTCCTTCAATCAAAATATATATTATAGTTTGTACGGAAATTACTATGCAAGGGAAGTGTACTCTTGATTTCCCCGGCTTTGTCCTACACTAGATATTGTATTTTTTTTGCCATTTTTCTTTGACATGTGCACTATATCTATGGTACACTTAACAAAATAGTGGGAAAGTATACGCATGTGTTCAGCGTGCTGCTCTGTTTATTTCGCAGGCAGGTTCTTCAGCGAGGCAGGAAAGAGGCAGTACATCGAATTAGGGAGAGATACCTTGGATAAATATGAATATAAAGTAAGGGCAGATGAAATAAAGGAACTGATAGCCGCCGGAGAGTACCAGCAGGCGGCGGACATCGCAGATACCGTTGACTGGCGCAGGGTCAAGAGCGTTATGATGCTTTGTACCATCAGTGATCTGTATAAAATAAACAGGCGTTATGAGGACGCCAAAAACATGCTGTTGCTGGCATACGAGAGAAGACCCGGGGGAAAGACGATTTGCTATTCTCTTTGTGAGCTCTGCATTAAGACGGAAGAATTCGTACAGGCAGTAAACTATTATAAGGAGTTTGTACAGGTTGCGCCGAAGGATCCCGGGCGCTATATTCTTCAATATAAGCTTTACGAGGCTCAGGACGTGAGCCTGGAGGAGCGCATCAGTGTGCTGGAGGAGCTGAAAAAGAGGGATTACAGGGAAAAGTGGGCTTATGAGCTGGCTTACCTGTATCACAGAGTGGGCCTGGCTACGCGATGTGTTGAAGAATGTGATGAGCTGATTCTATGGTTTGGCGAGGGGAAATATGTGATTAAAGCGATGGAGCTGAAAATGCTCCATCAGTCTCTGAGTGCAAGTCAGCAGGAGAAGTACGACCATCGATTTGACCCCGTTGGAAAAATTAATGTGGAGGATGGGCAGTCTGACTGGGGAGAAGCTTCACAGGAGGCGGCGCAGGACGTCTGGGAAGGAACTTTACAGGAGACGGCGCAGAACGGCTGGGGAGGAGCTTTACAGGAGGCGTCGCAGAGCGGCTGGGGAGATGCTTCGCAGGAAGCGACGCAGAACGGCTGGGACAACTCATCCTGGAATGCCGGTTCGAATTCGGGAAATTGGCCGGAAGCGGGCAATGCAGAGCAGGCGGTGGATGTTAGTCAGGCAGACCAAGCGGATTACCCGGGCTGGAATGAACAGGAGACAGCCGGGAACGGCTGGGAAGTTTCCGGGGATACCAGGACGGATTGGGTGCTGTCCGGATCAGAACCCCTGCCACGGGAGACTGCTTATGATATACCTCAGCAGCGGGAGCCTGAGGAGATGGAAATACAGGTCAAGCCTCTGGATATGGGAGCTTATAATACCATCAATCTGCAGGCTGAGATTGCTGCCGGGCTGCAGGAGGTTTTGGCGGATAATAAAGCACAGTCCGATGAGATTACCCGTTCCATTATTGCACCTTTACTGGATTCCGATACGGAAAGTTTGGATCTTCCGGAAATAGACGAGGTGGATGAAGACGACCTTGAGCCGGAGAAGGAAATCATGGAGGGAACGGAGGTATTTTTCGGCGAGACGGGAGAATTGGGTACTATCCGCAAGGAAGAGCCTTTTGTCCGGGAGGAAGAAGGGACGGCGGAGACTCTTGGGCTGGAGGAGCAGGCTGCAGACGGTGCAGGATCAGCGGAGGATGCGGCTTCCGTCCAACAGGTGCCTGAGGGAATGGAGGAGCTTCATGCCGACGAGACCGCTAAGATCGTGATGGATCAGATGCGGATGGAAAATCTGGGACAAAAGGTGGAACAGGTGTTGACGGTACAGCCGCCCAGGGAGCTGGCGGGAGTGCTGTCCCAGGAGTCTGACGGACAGATCAGCCTGGTGGTGCCCGAAAGTGAAACCATAGAAAAGCAGATTACCGGGCAGATGAATTTTGATGACATACTGGACGAGTGGGAGAAGCTGAAGCAGGAGAATAAGGAAAAGCAGCAGGAAGAAATGCGGCGGCATGTTCTGGAGCAGACCGGCGATATGTTTACCGAGTTCGAAAAATCCGTAAAAGACGGTTTGCTGGAGCAGTTGGAGAACGAGCCGGCAGAGGATGGGACGACGGAGGAGGAGCCGGTAGTTCTGGAGACGTTCGAGGAGAAAGCACCCGAATCGGAAAGCAAAGAAGCGGAAGAATACTCCGAATCGGAAGATGAAGAGGAAGAAGAAATAGCCGGGGAAGAGGCATTTGAAGAGGAAGCACCCGAATCGGAAGGTGAAGGAGCGAAAGAGTATTCCGAATCGGAAGATGAAGAAACGGAAGAGTATTTCGAATCGGAGGGTGAAGAAGCGGAAGAATACTCCGAATCGGAAGATGAAGAAGCGGAAGAATACTCCGAATCAGAAGATGAAGAGGAAGAAGAAATAACCGGGGAAGAGGTATTTGAAGAGGAAACACCCGAAGCAGAAGATGAAGAAGCGGAAGAATATTCAGAATCGGAAAGCGAGGGAGACAAAAAGGCGTCCGTGACAAGAGCCCTTACCCGCGAAGAGAAGGAACTTTATGCGCCTTTCATACAGAGCCGTTCCGGCAGGGAAAGACTGGTAAAGGCAATTGACAGTATCAGTATGGCGGCTTACACCGGAAATGTAATTATTACGGGCGAACGGGGAATGGACACGCTGTCTCTGGCAAAAAATATGATTCGCGAAATTCAGATGACGGACAGCAATTTCTCGGGGAAGGTTGCTAAAATATCAGGGCAGGGTCTGAATACCAAAAACGTGGCGGAGACGCTGGAGCGACTGAACGGCGGGGCGCTGATTATTCAGAAGGTCTCGGATATGGAAGCACCGGCTGCGGAAGCACTGCAAAAGTCTCTGCAAAAAGAAAATCTCGGAATTATTGTGTTTATGGAAGACACCAGGAAGGCCGTTGATAAATTTCTGGAAGCATATCCGAAGCTGCGGGAGAGCTTTACGGCCAGAATGGATGTCGAGGCCATGAGCAATGATTCCCTGGTAGCCTTCGGGAGGCAGTATGCCAGAGAATTGGAATACTCCATTGATGACTTGGGCATTCTTGCCCTGCATACCAGGATTGAGGAGAGGCAGACATTGGATCATGTAGTGACTGCCATGGAGGTTAAAGATATTGTGGACGATGCCATTCGTCATGTCAATAAAAAAACATTGGGACATTTCTTTGACATTCTGTTTGCCAGGAGGTATGATGAAGAGGACATGATTATTCTGACTGAAAAGGATTTTGAATAACGGAGGAATAGGTATGACAAAAGGGGTAGAAAAGGTCTTTATATCGGAGGCTGACCAGTATCTGTTTTCACAGGGCACTCATTATGACATTTATAAAAAGCTGGGGGCGCATCGTTCTGTGGAAAAGGGGACAGAGGGCATTTACTTCGGTGTATGGGCGCCAAATGCCGAGGCGGTTCATGTGATCGGCTCCTTTAACGGATGGAATGAGGAATCCCACCCTATGGAGAAGCTGGGGCCGGTGGGTATCTGGGGGCTCTTTATTCCGGAGGCAGCAGTGGGGGATATGTATAAGTTCCTGATTTCAGCCAAGGACGGCAGGAAACTTTACAAGGCGGATCCTTTTGCCAATCAGGCAGAGTATCGTCCGGGAACAGCGTCCATCGTTGCGGATCTTTCCGGCTTTGAATGGAAGGATGCGGCATGGATGGAGCAGCGGGATCAGAAGGATATGAACAGGGAGCCCATGGCGATTTACGAGTGCCATATCGGGTCCTTTATGAAGCATCCTGACGGAACGGAGGAAGGCTTTTACACTTATCGCCAGTTCGCCGACAGAATCGTGGAATATTTAAAGGAGATGAAATATACTCATGTGGAGCTGATGGGTATTGCGGAATTTCCGTACGACGGCTCCTGGGGTTATCAGGTGACAGGGTATTATGCCCCTACCTCCCGCTATGGTACGCCAAAAGATTTTATGTATCTTGTAAATCAGCTGCATAAGGCGGGTGTCGGTGTCATCCTGGACTGGGTGCCGGCCCATTTTGCTACCGACGCCCATGGGCTTGGGCAGTTTGACGGGCAGTGCATCTTTGAGCATCCCGATCCACGTCTGGGGGAGCATCCTGACTGGGGCACCAAGATCTTTAATTATGAGAAGCCGGAGGTAAAGAATTTCCTGATTGCCAACGTGCTTTTCTGGCTGAGGGAGTTCCATGTGGACGGTATCCGGGTAGACGCGGTGGCTTCCATGCTGTATCTGGATTACGGAAAGCAGGCGGGCCAGTGGGTGCCCAATCAGTATGGCGGACATGAGAATCTTGCGGCCATTGAATTTTTCAAGCATATGAATTCTGTAGTAAGAGGCAGCTATCCCGGATTCCTGACCATTGCGGAGGAGTCAACCGCCTGGCCCAATGTCACCGGGGAAATCGGTGGTGAAGGTCTTGGCTTTGCATTTAAATGGAACATGGGCTGGATGCACGACTTCTGCGAATATATGAAGCTGGATCCCCTTTACCGCAAGGGTGACCATTACGGTATGACCTTTGCCATGAGCTACAACGAAAGCGAAAAGTATATCCTGCCTCTGTCCCATGACGAGGTGGTTCATCTGAAATGCTCCATGGTGAATAAAATGCCTGGTTACCAGGTGGACAAATACGCGAACCTGCGTGTGGGGTATGCTTATATGTTCGGACATGCCGGTAAGAAGCTGCTGTTCATGGGGCAGGATTTCGGTCAGGAGAGGGAATGGAGCGAGGCGAGAGAGCTGGACTGGTTCCTTCTTGGAGAAAAGAATAATAAAGGGCTCCAGGATTATGTGAAGGAGTTGTTAAATATATACAGAAAGTATCCGGCGGCTTACGAGCTGGATGATACCTGGGCCGGCTTTGAGTGGATGAATGCGGACGACGCGGAGAACAGCGTGTACTCCTTTGTTAGAAGGTCTTCCAAGGGCAGGAACAGCCTGTTGTTTGTCTTGAACATGACACCGGTCAAAAGGGAGGGTTACCGGGTTGCCGTTCCCAGGAGTAAGAAGTATAAGCTGATCTTGAACAGTGACGAGGAACGCTTCGGCGGCTGGGGCAATGAAATTCCCGAAGAAATTATGGCAGAAAAGAAGCCCCTGTGCAGTCAAAAGTATTCGCTTTCCCTGGATCTGCCTCCCTACGGTGCGGCGGTATTCGTATTTTAGTTAAAAAAGCCTGACAGGCAGTGAGATGCCTGTCAGGCTTTTTTGGCGGACATACTTCGTCCGGGTGTCAGTCAGGATTTTAGAAGCAGCACATCGCAGACACAATCCGGGGAGGGCATTTTGATTTTTTGGGTCCTTTGTGCGTATTGGACGAGCACATTGTAAAAACCGCGGAACATATTCTGGCACACACGATCTGCATCGTCATTTAAATGCGGGGGAAACAGCTTTTTGTATCCCGCAAGGAATTCTTTTACTATTTTGGAGTATGCGGGCATAAGCGGTGCCAGATATTTATCGGCTATGGCGTCAAATTTTTCCTTCTGCTCTTTGGAAAAAGCGGGGGACATTACAGAAAAGCTGCCGTCCGGTTCCTTCCTGATATAACCGTCCCTGATGGCACACGCTGCTGCATCACTATCCTCCGTGGAACCGTGCTGCAGAATGTCTATACAGGCATTGATGTAAGCATCATTTATCATTACCCGAAATGCCATGCCGTTGATACCAAGATAGTTGGTGTAGCTGTAGTCTTTGGAGTTGAAGTTCCAGGTGCAGAGATGAATTCTATGATGTTTACCTGTTTCCATAACGCCAGCATAGCGCCAGGCATATCCGTCATATTTCCTCTGTAAGCCGGGATAGGGAAGGTTGTTGTAGTGCTCGCTTGCATAGGAAAAGGCCATGCACCCGTAGAGATAGAAGAGATCCGCCTCATTTTTTCCGGCTTTGTAGAAATCAATTTCTTCCGCTTCCCTTGCAATGTTTGCCAACGCTGCCAAAAGCTCATCCATGATGGGCAGCAATGCCTTTTCTGCATTTTCCTCACAGTAAATGCCATATTTGTCCGACCAGATGACAAAGTCCGTTTGATATTTGCCCTTGGAGGCTTCTATCACAGCTTCCCGATTTACGAGGTTTTCCATCCGATCCTCGATGTAATAAGCCGGAACGCCGCACAGCTTTGCCAGCTCTTCAATGCTGCAGGGCTTTTCATAACAATGGTACAATATGTTCTGGGAGAGCGCATCATTGATAAATGCGCTGGGGAAAGGAACGGACTTGCCGTCATAATTACCGTTCCCGTATATATCGATTATTAATTTTACAGGTTTTAAAGCAGATTCATTCATGTTGTCATACTCCTTTTTCAGTTTTTTTCTTGCCTCCGACAGACGCCAGGTTATGGTTCCTTCCGGTATTTTCAGTTTATCGGAGATCTGTTTTGTAGAAAGGCCGTCGTAATAGTACAGAATGATGATGTCGCGGTACATTGCCGAAAGCATGGCGATCTTTGTGCGCAGGCGGTCATATTCTTCTTCCTGTTCTGCCGCCTTATCGCTGTATTGTTCATCCTGAAATATATCATTCGGTACATCATAGGAATACATCGCGCGCTGTTTTCCCATACGACGCCGAAAGCTTTTCGTGATGTTAGCGGCTATGCCCCAAAGCCAGGGTTCAAATTTACTCTCATCCTTAAGCCTGGGCAGTTCACGGACAGCAGTAAATAGAATTTCCTGGGACAGCTCGTCTGCCTCATCTCTGGAAAAGGTATGATTCACTGCATAACCATATACCCGCTCAGCACAACCCTCGATCTTGCCAACATTCATCATTCGCATCCGCCTTTCACCTGTAAAGTGTCGGTACTGTTCCTTTCATTGGGTATTTTTACTTTTTTATTTTATATTATTATAGCCAAATTGAAAAAGATTTTTAGTTTAAGGAAATTGTCTCCGGTTTCGAGCCGCTTCAGAAGGAGGCAAAAATTTGTGTGTAAAGAATCTTTTCTTCCTGACCGAAATAAAAAAGGAAAGCAATAATTTCTGCCGTCAGGCGATAGGAGAGAACATATTGAAAATATCATTTCAGCAGCAGTTAGTGAGCGAGACTCAGAATCAGCATACGGAGAGCCGGGGAATTAACGGAAGAGAACAGGCCGGGAAAGCTCATTCGGGAAAAAGCCATCCGGCCCAGGGGGCGGTAACCGAGGGAGGTGTTTTTGCGCCGGGATGGAATCAGGGCGGCATACCGGGAAATGTGCCGGAGAAGGGCAAGAGCCTGATCGAACTCCAGCAGGAGGCTCAGAATTCGGACGTAGGCATCAGCCGGGATTATATGACGGTTATGTCCCATACTCTGTCGGAGGAGGATTATGCCAAAGCCAGGGAAGAGGGCTTTGATTTTGGCAGCATGAACCCGGAGGAGACTGTTACCATTCTGGACAAGATCAAGGCGGAACTGGTTCGTTCCGGCAAGAACGTGGCAGGCTACACGGACAATATAGACATGGAGACCCTGGCGGCGGCCCTGGGAAGCCAGGCCCTGGCGGAAGCGGTGAGTAATAGCTTCCGGGAGGCAGATCTTCCGCTGACAGAAGAGAATCTGGAGAGAATTACAGCGGCATGGATGATGGCATCACAGCTGCAGTCTCCGGATCAGGGGAGCATGAGATACCTGATCGACAATGAGTTGGACAGTGAGATATGGAACCTTTATTTGGCAGAAAACAGCGGCGCCGCAGGCAGCGTCGGAAATGTAGCGGGATACTTTGCTGAGGACGTACATGGCTATTATGCCGCGAATGCTTCCCGGCCAGTGCAGGGGGATAGCGCCACGATGAAAGGGAAGGCGGGAACAGACGGCGGGGCAGATGAGGCCGCTCGGCAAGACGGGCTTGCCCGGCAGATAGACAGCATTATTGCGGGTTCAGGGCGTCAGGTCAATGAGGAAAGCCGAAGGGATGCCGCCTGGCTGTTGGATAACGGACTGCCTCTGACGGGAGAGAATCTGGAGCGTCTGGAAGATTTTAAGAATCTGGAAATGCCGGTAACGCCGGAGCGCTTTGCGGAGGCGGCCGCGGAGGCAGTGGCAGACGGAAAAGCGCCTGTTTACGGATGCCTATCCGGAGAGACGGAAAACCTGTATGAGAAGGCTGTCCGTATAGAGTCTTATTATCAGAATGAGGAAATATGGGAAAAATATGCAGGGGATATTGCCGCCAGAAGACAGCTGGAGGAGATCCGTCTGCGCATGACAGCGGAGGTAAATGTAAAGCTGCTTAAGAGCGGATTTTCCATTGACACGGCACCCATGGAAAAGCTGGTGGAAGCGTTGAGGCAGGCGGAAGCCCAGCTGGCGGAGCAGTATTTCCCCGGGGACGCTGACAGTGTGGAGAAATACAGGAGCTTTCATAACGCCGAAGCGGTGATTCGGGAGATTCCGGGTCTGCCTGCAGACGTGCTGGGCACCTTTGCTCAGGGACAGGCCACGGAGACTCTGGAAAGCTTCCACAGAGACGGCTCGGCTCTGCAGGATACTTACAGAAAAGCAGGAGAAAGCTACGAGGCATTGATGACGGAACCGCGAAGAGATCTCGGAGACAGCATCAAAAAAGCCTTTGCCAATGTAGATGACATTCTGACGGATCTGGGACAGGAACTCACGGAGGAGAATCGCCGGGCAGCAAGGATTCTGGGTTATAACCGTATGGAAATGAGCCTGGAAAACCTGAATAAGGTGAAGGAAGCGGATCGGGTGGTGCAGACTGTAGTGGAGAAGCTGACTCCGGCGGCAACTCTGAAAATGATTCGGGACGGGGTGAATCCTCTGGAAAAGACCTTTGACGAGCTGGAGCAGTACTTTAGGGAGCTGCCGGAGGACTATAGGCAGGAGGCAGAGAACTACAGCCGTTTCCTCTATGGTCTGGAGCGGAATCATGCCATCACGCCCGAAGAGAGGGAGAGCTACATCGGTATTTACCGTCTGCTGAGACAGGTGGAGAAGACGGACGGAGCTGTTGTCGGTGCTTTGGTTAATGCCCAGGCGGAGCTTCATTTCGGAAATCTGCTCAGCGCCGTCCGCAGCGGGAAGTGCAAATCCCTGGACGCAAAGGTGGGAGACGAGATGGGGGCTGTGGCCGAGCGGGTACGGAAAGGGGAAAGCATTTCCGGGCAGATCGCAAGAGCCTTTACTCAAAATGTGGAAAAGGCTGTGACGGATGTGTCATATAGCGAAGAAGCAGAGACAGCATACAGCCGGGAGCTGCTGGGGCAGTATCGTGAGGCAGTGACAGCAGCGGATCGGGAATGTACCGCCATGCTGCAGCGGGGAGAAGTTCCTGTGGGCGCGGACAATCTGCTGGCGGCGTCTGCGCTGCTGGAGGAGGATGACAATCTGTTTGCGGAGGATGACGAAGAAGACCGCGGAACGGAGCTGTGGAAGCTTCTTGACAGGCCGGAAGAATTTGCGAAAGAATATGCTGACAATGTTGTCAGTTCCATAAACGGCGCGGAAGAGGCTACTTTCGGAGCGTCACAGGGTAGTCTGGATGTGCGCCGTATGCAGCTGGTTCACAAGCAGCTTACCTTGGCCGGCACGCTGGCCAGCCGGCAGGAATTTTTCCTTCCGTTGGAAATTGGCGGCAGAATGACCAGAGTGCGCCTGACCTTTGACAGAAGCGAAAGCGGGGCCGGTATGGTGGAAATCCGCATGAAATCAGGGGAAGGACAGGGAATAAGGGCGACTTTTCAACTGGAAGGCGATACTCTGAACGGAATGTTAAAAAATGAAAACCGGGATGAGGTAATGAAAACGGAAAAGATAGCCGATATTTTTAAAGAGGAAGCCGGTGAGAGCTGGGAGGTGGGGGACATCAGCGTGGTGACTACAGATGTCAGATTCCCGGCAACAGTCGGAGTTGGCACGGATGCCGGAACAGAAAACGCGGAGCTGTATCGTGTGGCAAAGGTTTTTTTGCATGCCGTACAGATGGAAAGCGAAAAATCCGCAGAACAGGAAGGAGTTATCAATGCGAATTAATTACAATGTTTCCGCCATGCTCGCCAATAATGCACTGGCAAATAATGACAATCTTTTGGCACAGTCTTTGGAAAGACTGTCCTCGGGCTTAAAGATCAACCATGCCAAGGATAATCCTGCCGGATTGGCCATGGCAAAGAGAATGAATGCACAGATTGAAGGGCTGTCCCAGGCCAGGGACAATGCCAACGACGGAATTTCCGTTATAGAGACGGCAGACGGCGCCATGTCTGAAATCAGCGAAATGCTCCAGCGCATGAATGAGTTGGCAATTAAATCCGCTAACGGCACCATGTCCGAAAGCGACAGGGCAACCGTTCAGGACGAAGTTTCTCAGCTGAAGGAAGAGATCACCCGTGTGTCCGAATCCCTGGAATTTAACAATCAGAAGCTGCTCAACGGTGAGTTCGGGCTGAAGGGTTACGTATACGGGGACACGAATGTAAAAGTGGCGGGGTATACCAAGGATGTTCCGGCCAGGGATTATTATATCAGCAAGATCACCCTGCAGAAGGAGATGGTAAAATCTCCCGTATTGGACGAAAAGGGGCTTCCCACAAAGGATGAGGCGGGTAATCTGATAGAGGAAGACATTTGGAGCGGGGATTATATAGCCAAGGTAGAGGTGTCGGATGACCCGATTGCTAACGGAGGCTTTCCTGAGGGATATACGGCGAAGATGACAAAGGACAATCTGCTGACGATTTCCGGACCCAACAGCTTTGAGATGACACTGGATTTGTCCAGACTCAATCAGGACAAAGAGGCAAATCCCAGTTTAAATGTGCAAAAGAAATTTGAAGATCTGGATCCTGGCGAGCAGCTTATATACACACCGATGGATGAGGGCGGCAATGCCGTATCATTGCGGATAGATGCTACGGGCATCGGCTCCATGAGACTGCAGATCGGCTCCAATGAGGGGCAGGTTCTGCCGGTGGAGATCCCCACCATTTCTCTGAGAGATATGGGTATAGAGAATCTGGATGTTTCCACCAAAGAGGGCTCATTAAAGGGAATAGAGGATATTGGCGGGGCGGTGAAGTATGTCTCAAAGGTGCGGGGTATCCTGGGCGCGTACCAGAACAGGCTGGAATCCACAGTCAACAGTCTGGATATTACCTCGGAGAATATGACAGGTGCGTACTCCAGAATTATGGATGTTGACATGGCGGAGGAGATGACCAATTATACCACATATCAGGTATTGACCCAGGCGGGTACGTCCATGCTGGCGCAGGCCAATGAGAGGCCTTCACAGGTACTGCAGCTGCTGCAATAGGGAGTGAACGAATGCGGAAAGGGGACGTCGATCATATATGACAAGTGTGGAAAAACAGGATTTTACCTTGAGAATATCGCAGGCGAACTCCACGCAGATGGTGGTAATTTTGTATGAGATGCTGCTCTGCTATGTAAGGGACGGGAAGAAGTCGCTGGAACAAGGGGACAAAACGGAATTCCGTGCGGCTGTCCACAGGGCGAAGGGATGTGTCAGTGAGCTGATGCACTCCCTGAATCTGCAGTATGATCCTGCGCCGGCACTGCTGAGCCTTTATGGTTTCTGCATCAGGCGGCTTGCTGCGGCGGAATGCGGCCAAAGAGCGCTGCCTTTGGAGGAGATTGAACGTATTATCGTCCCCCTGAGGGATGCCTATGAACAGATTGCAGGGCAGAACAGTGCCGGGGCGGTGATGGGCAATTCTCAGGCGGTCTACGCAGGCCTGACCTACGGCAGGAATTCTTTAACCGAAGACATGGCTGACCAGGGAACGAATCGGGGAATGTACGTGTGATGCCTCCTGGTCTGAAGTGGCTTCCAAGGCTGCCAGGTCCGAGAGATGTTTGTACTTTTTTTGAAGAGAATTTATTTCATAAATATAGCCGTCGATCAGATCCGTATCGGTAGCGTTGTTAAAACCCGCATAGGCGATGTCAAGCGCTCTGTGGGTTTTTTCTATGGACTCTTTCAGGGATATGGGGGTGAGATCTTCTTCCATAGTCTGAACGGTGTTTGCTTTTGAACTGAAATACATTTTCATGGCAAATCTTTCCTTTCTTATATTTGTTACAATTATAATCATAAATTTTGAAAAATATTCCAGAACTGAAAAAAAGTGCTGAACGCAAAAGCGTTTGGAACCGGGAATATTTTTGCGCGGCGTGACATAGGATGTACAAGGCTCGCCGGTAAACTTAAAAATTTTAATTGGCAGGCGTGCTGAAACATGCAAAGGGGTATCGTTATGAAAAAAGAATGGATTCTCAATGTAATTCTTCGCAGTATATATGGGGTCATTGCAATATACTTTATTAATGCCGCACTGGCGGGTGCGGGAATTTCTCTGGGCGTGGGGATTAACGGGGCGACTGTTTTGACATCCGGAATCCTCGGAATTCCCGGGCTTGCGGCTTTATACGGGCTGGGACTTTATAAACTTTTGTAGATTATTAACAAAAATGATATTTTTGTGTTTTATATCTTGTCAAGAACGCACCTGGTGTTTATAATGTACCTACAGTCAGATGGTCGGACTGTTCGGTAATTACCTGATCCATTCTTTGAGGTAGGCTTCACCTCGAAAATCACTGCAAAATAATCAAAGAACAAAGGAGATGATGTGTTGGCAGTTTTGTGTCTTTTGTTGACGGCTGCCTGCGGTTTTGACTATCGTACCGGAAGAATTCCAAATGGCTTGGTGGTGCCGATAACTATGACAGGATTCCTGTTTCGGCTTCAAAGGGACGGTGCCGGGGGAATAGCGTTATATCTGCTGAGTGCAGTGCTGATTATAGCCTTACTGTATCCTTTATTTAAGATCAGTGCGGTAGGCGCCGGGGACGTCAAGCTGCTGGGGGCAGCGGCAGGGTATTTTCCATTCGAAAAGATCTTTCTTTTTGCATTTGTTTCTTTGCTGATCGCGGCAATTATTTCACTTGTAAAACTGTTGCTAAACAAAAACTTCAGAGAACGTCTGGGCGTCTTTTGCGGATTTATAGAAAGGGTTGCAAAGGCAGGAGCCTTGTGTCCTTATCCTGTGACGGCGGAATGGGAGACGGCAGGTGTCTGTCTGTCCGGCCCCATATTGCTCAGTCTGCTGCTTTATCTTGGAGGTGCGTATTGAATAAACAGGAAAATATCATGGCACTGTGCGATACGGAGGAAGAGTACGCGCAGCTGATGACGGAATTTTTGAAAAAAAGCAGGGAATTGCCATGGAAGATACATACTTACACAAGCGTGCAGGAGCTGATGAAAGAAGAAGGAGGCAGTCTGTCGCTGCTGGTAGTCTCGGAGTCCGCGTATGGCGAGGAGCTGCAAAAGCTTGAAGCGTTGAGGACGGTGGTGCTGAGTGAAAGCGGGGTCATGAAGTGGGAAGGAGTTTGTTACGTGGACAAATATCGGCAGGCGGAGGATGTGCTGAAGGAGCTGTTTCAAATCTATATGGAAATTGCAGATACCAGGCTGCCAAGGCTGAAAAATAGCGGCAATATTACGTTTATCGGCAATTATTCACCGGTACGCCGGGCAATGCAGACCTCTTTCTCCCTCACCATGGGGCAGATTCTGGCGAAGGAGCATGCCACTCTGTATCTGAATTTTGAGCATTATGCAGGAATCCCGGAGCTGCGCCCTGACATACAGAGTTCCGATATGGCTGATCTTCTCTATTTTCTGAAAGCAGATAAGGAAAGGTTTGGCCTGCGGCTGCGGTCTATCTGTAAGCATATGGGAAATATGGATTACATACCGCCCATGAAATCAGGGCAAAACCTGCTGACGGTCACAGCGTCGGAGTGGGCGGCGCTGCTTCAGAGAATTGAAGAACTGGGAGAATACGAATACGTGATTTTGGATTTGAGTGAGAGTATGCAGGGACTATTCGAAATTCTCCGTGGGTGCAAGGTAGTTTTTACACTTACGCAGGAGGACCGGATTGCAAGAAGCAAGCTTTTACAGTACGAACAGCTTCTTGCATTGTACGAATATGAGGATGTGCTGGAAAAGACCAGACGGCTCAGAATACCTCAGATACAGCGGCTGCCGGAAAATATGGAGCAGCTGACCAGGGGAGACCTGGCTGTGCTGATCAAGGATCTGTTGAAGGAGGTATAAGGCAGAATCTGATGTTCTGCCTGTATTTCACAGGAAGGGAGAGTGCGATGGAATATGTGGAATTAAAGCGAATGCTGCTGGAAAAGGTGCAGGAGCGCGTCGGATATTTGAGGGAGTTGTCTGACGCAGAAGTAGAGGAGACGATAGACGAGGTACTGATGGAGCAGAAGGAGCTGGTGACATATACGCTGGAGCAGCGTTGGCAGCTGAGAAAGGAGCTGTTTGATTCTCTGAGAAGGCTGGATATTTTACAGATTTTTGTAGAGGACAGTTCAGTGACAGAGATTATGATAAACGGTACAGAGCATATCTTTATCGAAAGAGGGGGCAGGCTCCAGGAGCTGGACAGAGGCTTTGATTCACTGGAAAAGCTGCAGGATGTGATACAGCAGATTGTTGCAGGATGTAATCGGGTGGTCAACGAAGCATCGCCGATTGTGGATGCGCGGCTGCCGGATGGTTCCAGGGTTAATATTGTGATGAAGCCGGTAGCACTGAACGGTCCGATCGTGACGATCAGGCGTTTTCCGGACAAGCCAATTACAATGGAATGGCTGGTCGGAAATCATTCCATATCCCGGCGGGCAGCCATGTTTCTGGAAACACTGGTGAAGGCGGGCTACAACATTTTTATCAGCGGCGGGACAGGGAGCGGCAAGACCACATTCCTGAATGCGCTCTCTCAGTTCATTCCTTCGGATGAAAGGGTTATTACCATTGAAGACAGTGCGGAGCTGCAGCTTCTGGGACTGCCCAACCTGGTGCGTCTGGAAACCAGAAACAGTAATATGGAAGGGTGCCGGGAGATCAGTATCCGGGATCTGATTCGTTCCTCCCTGAGAATGCGGCCGGATCGTATTGTGGTCGGGGAGGTCAGAGGAGCAGAGGCCGTCGATATGCTGCAGTGCCTGAATACCGGCCATGACGGCAGCATGTCTACAGGCCATGCCAACAGTGCAAGGGATATGCTGGCAAGGATGGAAAACATGGTTTTAATGGGGATGAAGCTGCCGCTGATAGCGATTCGCCAGCAGATTGCATCGGGCATAGATATTCTGGTACACCTGGGCAGACTGCGGGATAAGTCCAGAAGAGTGCTGGAGATTACGGAGATCCTGGGCTATGAGAGCGGCGAGATTCGGCTGAATCCCCTGTTTGAATTTGAGGAGGCGGGAGAAGACAGTGAAAGACAGGTTATCGGCGATCTTTATCAAAAAGGAACACTTCTTCGGGAAGAAAAGCTCAGAGCGTCAGGACTATCGCTGTTATCATTGGAAGAGATATGAGCAGGCTGCGGCAGTACTTGCCTCATTGTCAGCTACCGCATTTACGGCATACTTTTTCTATAGAAGCCTGTGGGCCATGCTGCCTCTTTTGCCGGTGGGAGCAATGTTTTACCGCAATATACGAAACCGCAGGGGGGAACGGGAGCGGGACGAGCTGACCGCGCAGTTTCGGGAATGTATCCTTGCGGTGTCAACCCTGTTGGAGGCGGGCTATTCTGTGGAAAACGCCTTTTTGGAGTGCGCGCAGGACATGGCACTGATGTATGGCGGGGATGCCCTGATCTGCAGGGAGCTTAAAATAGTGCGCAGGGGACTGCATATCAATGTCTCCCTGGAAGAACTACTGGCGGATCTGGGAGAGAGAAGCGGATGCGAAGAAATGATTCAGTTTGCGGAGGTTTTTTCCATTGCCAAGAGAAGCGGCGGCAACCTGGCGGAAATTATTAAAAGCTCTGCGGAGCTGATCGGCAGAAGAGCGGATTTGCAGCGGGAGATAGACACGCTGCTGAGCGGTAAGACAATGGAGATGAACATTATGAAGGGAATGCCCTTTGTCATATTACTGTACATAGGTTTCACCAATCGGGGATACTTTGACATGCTGTACGAGGGCATACAGGGAAGGCTAATCATGACCGGCTGTCTCGCAGCGTATATGGGCGCCTGTGTGCTTGGCAGGCTGGTGATAAGGAGAATGAGAAGAGAATGGATCTATTAAGGAAACTGGCAATGCTTCTATACAAGAAAACCTGTATTCTCAGGATTCCCGTGTTTCAAGGAACGCGGGTTGAGTCCGAGCTGGCTCTGCTGCATCCCAGGGAAAGGGTGGAATGTGTTAAGACGGATTATTATGTGAAAAAGATTTCTATGTGTATTGCAATTCTGGCAGGCGGGGCCCTATTAGGAGGGATGGCAAAGATCAGCGCCTGCAGAAGTGCCCGGGTGGGAGAGGGCGGCGTCATATATCGGGGGAGCTTTCAACAGGGGGAGACGTCGGTGCGGCTGGAGGCAGATGACGGAAAGAAAAAGCTGGGGTTTGAGGTTTCCGTCTGGCCCCGGATTCTAAGCAGAGAGGAGACGGAAACGCTTTCGACCCGATTTTGGGAGTGTGTGGAAGAGCTTATTTTAAATAATAATGAGGATATAACGCACATTACGTCGAATTTGCGTCTGGAGGAAAGCTATGAGGGATTTCCTTTTCAGGTGGAGTGGGAGAGCAGCAGGGAGGAGGTGCTGGACAGTGGGGGAAAGGTGGGGGATACAGATGTCCCTGCAGAGATAAAGCTGCGAGCCACCCTGCGATACAGGGACTTTATCGAGGCAAGAACGTTGCGGGCAGTGGTGGAACCGGTGCGGATTACGCCGGAGGAGCAGGAGTATATGGAGATCCGGGAATGTCTGCTGGAGGGCGAGGAAAGAAGCCGGGCGGAGGAGGGATGGATTCTACCCGGGGAGTGGAAAGGGAGGGAGCTGAGTTGGAGCCTGGCTACGGCGGATTACAGCTTTCTGATCTGGGGAGCTACGCCTGTGGTGGCAATTCTGATTTATCTGTCGGCTGACAGAGATCTTAGGAAGGAGCTGGAGAAGAAGCACAGAGGCCTGAGCAGAGAGTACCCGGATCTGGTACATAAGCTTGCGCTCTATGTAGGTGCAGGCATGACGATCCGTGGGGCGTTCCAAAAGATAGGAGGTGATTATGAGAAAAGAACAAAAAAGGGTCAGGCCTCCAGAGCAGGGTGCGAGGAGGTGCTGTATACCTGCAGGGAGATTCAGGCGGGTGTAGCGGAAGGGGCTGCGTATGAGCATTTCGGTAAGAGAACCGGTCTGCGGGAATATATCCGGCTGAGTACGCTGCTGGGGCAGAATTTGAAACGGGGAAGCAGCACGCTTCTGGACCGGCTTCGGGAGGAAGCGGAAAAATCTTTTGAGGAAAGTCTGCAGAGGACAAAAAGACTGGGGGAGGAGGCGGGAACGAAACTGCTGGCACCTATGGTAATGATGCTAGCTGTCGTCATGGTTATGATTATGGTTCCGGCTTTCGGGAGCATGTAGCGAGCATAAGCTAAACTCCTGCACAATCGGCGGCGCCGCTCATAAAAACCCGGGAGTTTAGTTGAGACACACGGTAAAGAATGAAAAGGAGAATAAAAAGTATATGAGAAAAACAGAGGAAATGTATATGGAAACGTATGTGGAAAATAAAAACGGCGGCAGATTGAAGAGCTGGCGGGAATTTCTGCGGGAAGAGGACGGCATGGGAACAGTGGAGGTCATTCTGATTATTGTAGTGCTTGTGGGACTGGTCATTCTCTTTAAGGATCAGATCACAAAGATTGTAAACAACCTTTTCAACAAGATTACAACCCAGACAGGTAAAGTGTAAATGAGGCGGGAAAATGCTTATCTGACGGTATATCTTGCACTTTGTCTGGCGGTGATTCTGTCCCTGTACCTGGCTCTGATTGAGGGAGCCAGGTACAGCGGGGCAGCTATGGAAGCGGTCTGCGCCGGGGAGACGGGGATGCAGAATATTATGGCAGAATATCACCGTGAGCTTATGAACCAGTTCAACCTGTTTGCCATCGATTCCTCTTACGGCACGGATACCTGTGGGAAGAAAAAGACGGAAGCCCATCTTATGGGGTATTTGAAAAAGAATCTGAGTGTGGACGGAGTCCTTGGAGGCAGCTATTTGTACCGGGATTTTATGGGTCTTCAGGCGGATGATGCAGAGGTGACAGCAGTGTCAATTATGACGGACGAAGGAGGAGCGGTTTTTCGAAAGATGGCGATAGAGGCAGTGAAGGATGATGTAGGTCTGGATTTAGTGGATAAGGTACAGGAGTGGCTGTCCGTTGTGGAGGTAAACGGTCTGGATCAGGCGGATTATGACGAGCAGAGGCAGCAGGCGGAAGAGACGATTGCCGGGTATGACGGCAAAGAAGTGCAGATTTCCGAGACGGAAAGCGTGTGCGTGGAGGTGGAAAACCCTGCGGAACAGATCAATGCAAAGCGGGCGCTGGGAATATTACACCTGGTAGTGGAGGAGGAAAGCGTCCTTTCAAGCAAGAGGACAGACAGCAACGCATTGGTGGGATACCGCAGGAAGCAGGGAAATATTAATGTGGGAAATATGCCGGCGAAGCCTGCAGACAGCCTTTGGGACAAAATTATGTTTCAGGAATATCTCCTGAAATATCTGAAATGTTACGGAGATGAGGGTAAGGACGGAGCTCTTGATTATCAGATCGAATATCTGATCGCCGGAAAGGATTATGACACGGATAACCTGCAGAGTGTGGCTTTCAGATTAAGCGGAATACGGGAAGCGGCCAATGTGGTTTATCTGCTCACCGATGCGGAAAAAATGCTGGAAATCGAAGCAGCAGCAATCCTTGCCTGCGGAGTGATAGCGCTGCCGGTACTGATATCTGTGGTGAAGACTGTCATCCTGTTTGGCTGGGCATATGCCGAGAGTCTTCATGATGTGAAGGTATTGCTGTCAGGAGGGAAGGTTCCCCTGATCAAGGACAGGAGCAGCTGGCACTATTCCCTGGAAGGCGCACTGCAGGGTATGGCAGAGCCGACTGAGGAGAGCGGGACGGGGCTGACTTATCGGGACTACCTGAGGATACTGATGCTGCTGACAGATTTGGAGACATTGACAATGCGTGCCATGGACATGGTGGAAGCGGATATACGTCTGACACCCGGAAATGCCGGATTCCGCCTGGATGCCTGCTATGGGGGAATCGAGGCAGTTATGCGTATCAGCAGCACATACGGGTATCAGTATGAGCTGCGCAGGAAAAGGGTCTATCAGTAAAAAACGGGGGAAACAGTGATGGCTTTTTTATGGAACAGAAAAGAGAAACCGAAAACCGAGTCTCAAAATCCTTCTCCCGTAAACTATGACAATCAATCGGGTTTTGCCCGAAACCTGAATACTTTTTTCCTAAAAAAGCTGTCACTGTTTGCTCCGCTTTTGAAAGAGGTGCAGGCCGGAATGACGGTGGAGGCAGCCGTGGCATTACCCGTATGTCTTTTGTTTCTCATGAATTTAAGCTATGCCGTGGAAATTATAAGGCTGCACAATAATCTTCAGTACGGGCTGTGGGATGCCGGCAGTCGAATCGCCGTTTACGGTTGCGAACAGGGGCCGAAGGCACTTTCCGCTCTTGCGGCTGATGTATACGTGGCAGGCAGTCTGCGCAGCAGCCTGGGCATGGACTACTTGGATCATTCACCGCTGGTCCGCGGAAGCAGGGGGCTGGGGCTCTGGGGCACTCGTCTGTCAGACACAGGGAATGAGGCGGATCTGGTACTCACCTGCCAGGTGGGGCCGATGTCCTCGCTTGCGGGTTTCAGACCCTTCTATATGGTGAACCGCTGCTATGTCAGGCTGTGGACCGGGTATGACGTTACCGCAAAGGCAGAGGAGGGGGAATATGTTTATGTGGCGGAAAACGGAACGGTATCACACAAGGACAGAAGCTGTACGCATTTAACACTCTCCGTTTGCACTGCTGCCGGAGAAGAACTGGAGAATCTGAGGAATCAGTGGGGGCAGAAATACGGTGCATGTGCTAAGTGCGGAAAAGGAGAAATGCCGGATACCGTTTATGTGACGGAGGAAGGACTCTGCTATCATTACAGTGAGGATTGTTCGGGGATAAAGAGAACAGTAACATCGTTGACCACCGAGGAGGCTGCAGGTTATCCTCCCTGCAGCAGGTGCGGCGGGGAGCATGAGAAGAATTTGCAGGAGGAATAAGAAGATGTGGAAGGAAGCGCTGACGGCAGCCTGGCTGATACCCCTGAGCATTATGGATACAAGAAACAAAAGGGTGCCGGTATGGATGCTGTGGATCGGAATGGCGGCAGCCGTATGTGTATTGCTTTATGAAGGAATTAACGAAGATCCGGATGTCCTGCAGATATGGCGGGGCTTGATACCGGGGGCCATTTTGCTGGCAACTGCCCTTGCTACCGGGAAAGCAGGTATGGCAGACGGCATTATATTAATATTGATGGGGGCTTTGACGGGATACGAGATTTGTGTGGCAGCAGCGCTGGGAGGGCTTTTGCTGATCGCATTGCTGTCGGTAATTCTGCTGGCGCTGCGCAAGGTAAAAAGGAATACCAAAATTCCGTTTATACCCTTTTTGACAGTGGCTTGGATAATTACCGTTTGCGGGGGGTGGATGGGACAATGAAGGAAAACGCATATTTTACGGTGGAAGCGGCGTTGGTACTGCCCCTGGTCACGAGCGCGTTGCTCCTTACGGTGTTTCTCTTTATTTTTCAATATGACAGATGCCTGCTGGAACAGGATTTGAATATGCTGGCGGTCTGTGCGGCATCGGTAACGGCGGAGAGCAGGGATGCCCTGGAGGAGGCTGTCAGGGAGAAAGCAACAGGGATAATTGCGGATAAGTATGTGGCTTGGAAAATGGAGGAGCTGCAGGCTGTTGTAAGCGGCGATCAGGTCAGCGTGAAAGGCAGGGGCAGTCTGACACTGCCTGTGCCGGAATGGAATTTGTTTGGAAATGAAAACACCTGGGGCGCGGGGATACAGAGAGAAACACGACGGATTTCACCGGCGGACTATATTAGATTATATCGAAAGATCAAAGTCTGCAAATAAAAAGTCAAGCAGAAATTTGTGAACTTTGAAAATTTTAT
>CANPOY010000043.1 GCA_947575805.1 uncultured Lachnospiraceae bacterium | reverse complement strand
CTTCTCACTCCCTGACCCGAACGCTGTCCCGGCATGTCCCTTCTCACTCCCTGACCCGAACGCTGTCCCGATAAATCCCTTCTCACTCCCTGGGCGGCACGCTGTCCCTGCACCGCCCTGCGTCTCTGCTCTCCATAGCCTTCAGGATAAGGATTGCGCCTGATGTCGATCATATCCGGTTCATAATAACTCTGTGCCGCCCTGTTGTCCTGCATACTTCCCACCCCACTGTATTTCTTTGCAGTGTCTCGCCTGTAACAGCGAAACATGCTTTTTTATCCTTTCTTTCATATACTGTAAACTATAATTGCATCATAGTTGTTTCCATCGGTAAATTTTTTTAATGGTATCGTAAAACTCCCAGCCGGAAAATAAATTTCGTATCTTTTGTTTTACAGGGCACCGTCCTTTGCAATACCTTCCGATACAAACAAGGCAGAAAAGAAAGCCAGTGCCAAACCCTGCCCCCAGCCCTGAATCCACGTTTTCGGAATCCCCCTGTAGCTTTTTCTGTCCCGCATGACCGCAGTACCCCCGGACACATTCATGACTTTGCCGTCCTCACTGATATTTGCCAGCAGGCCCTTTATTGACTTGTTAATATATTTCCCATGAAGGAGGTTTCCCCTCTCCAGCATAGCCGCGGCAATTCCCGCAGAAGCGGAAACCTCCTCATAAGATTCCTCATCATCCAGCACGGTTCTCCACAATCCATTCTCCGTCTGCACCGTTTTCAGTGCCGCCAACTGTTCATTCAGCGAACCCGCCACATCTATGTATTGGGGATACAGATAACACCGGGGAAGCAACCCTCCCACCTTCGACATGGTATATGCGGCCCAAGCATTGGCCCTACCCCAGTAAATGCCGGACATGTGATCCCCCGCAGGGCCAGTCCCAGGTCAGATCCATATTCATGGTCTTCTTCACAATCCTGTCAATCGTCTCCTCAATCTGCCTTTTATCATACTCCAGCTTCCACATAACCCCTCCGTTCGTGCTGCCCGCGCCTGACTTGCTTCTACAATAGCATACTGCAACACCGGAAACGCATACCACCATTCTCCCATCCAGAATTTTGAGGACTCTCTGTGATATTTCCGGCAGACTTGCAGTTCAAAAGAGAAAATTACACCAAAAAAGACAGAGCATATATTTCTATATACTCTGTCCCTTCACATCATATACCTACATAAATTCCTTCACGGACTTATAAACACCCTCTGCATCCAAGCCGTACTTTGCCACCAGGGCTGCCGCAGAGCCGGACTCTCCGAATACATCCTGCATACCCAGCTTCTTAACCGGGGTGGGCAGCTTTGCACACAGGCAATCACAGACTGCGCTGCCAAGGCCGCCGATGACGGTATGCTCTTCCACGGTTACCACTTTGCCCGTCTTTTTTGCACTGTTAATGATAATGTCCTCGTCCAAAGGCTTGATGGTGCAGATGCTCACTACCTCTGCCTCAATACCGTCCGCCGCCAGCTTTTCTGCTGCGCCCAGGGCAGAATCCACGCAAATGCCGGTAGCCACAATGGTCACGTCCTTACCTTCCCGGACAATGCTTCCTTTGCCGATTTCAAACTTGTAATCAGGTCTGTCGTTGATTACGGGAACCGCCGCACGCCCGAACCGGATATATACAGGCCCGTCATATTCCAGTGCCGCACGCACAGCCGCCTTGGCCTCCACGTCATCCGCAGGACACATAACCACCATACCGGGGATCGTCCTCATCAGGGCAATGTCCTCATTACACTGATGGGTAGCTCCGTCCTCACCAACCGTGATGCCCGCATGGGTGGCACCGATTTTCACATTCAAGTGAGGATACCCGATGGAATTGCGGACCTGCTCATAAGCACGCCCTGCCGCAAACATGGCAAAGGAGCTGACAAAGGGAATCTTGCCTGTCAAGGAAAGGCCTGCCGCAATGCCCATCATGTTGCACTCTGCGATACCGCAGTCAATATGGCGGTCCGGATATGCCTTCTTAAAAACGCCTGTCTTGGTTGCTGCTGCCAGGTCGGCATCCAGCACTACCAGATTGGGGAATTCCTCCGCCAGTTCCTTCAGCGCGTTGCCGTAGCTTTCGCGGGTTGCAATCTTTTTTACCGTATTTTCTGCCATTATGCTTCACCTGCTTTCTCTAATTCTGCACCGATCTTCTCCAGATCTGCCATCGCCACTGCATACTCCTCATCATTGGGAGCCTTGCCGTGCCAGTCAACACTGTTTTCCATAAAGGAAACTCCCTTGCCCTTTAAGCTGTGAGCCACAATACAGGTAGGCATTCCCTTCGTATTCCGTGCTTCCTCAAATGCCGCGCGGATTGCATCGTAATCATGGGCATCCACATTGATCACATGGAAATTAAAAGCCTCAAATTTCTTGTCAATGGGGTAGGGGGAGCAAACCTGGTCAATGGGGCCGTCGATCTGCAGGTTGTTGTTGTCCACAATCACGCAGAGGTTATCCAGCTTGCGATGTCCGGCAAACATAGCTGCCTCCCACACCTGTCCTTCCTCGATCTCACCGTCGCCCAGCAGGGTATACACCCTGAAGTTTTTACCGCCCATCCTGCCGCCGAGAGCCATGCCCACAGCAGCGGAAACACCCTGTCCCAGGGAACCGGAGGACATATCCACGCCAGGAATATGGATGCAGGGATGCCCCTGCAGATAAGAGCCCAGATGCCTTAAGGTCTTCAGATCTTCCACCGGGAAAAATCCCCTGTTAGCCAGGGTAGAATACAGTCCGGGAGCCGTATGTCCTTTGGACAGTACAAAGCGATCCCTGTCCTCCTGATCGGGGTTCTTCGGATCAATGTTCATCTCTTCGAAATACAGATATGTAAAAATGTCTGCTGCGGAAAGGGATCCGCCCGGATGTCCTGCTTTTGCATTGTAGACTGCCGTCACAATGCCCTTCCGCACGTCGTTCGCGTGCTTCTGCAGTTCTAAATTATTCATGCTCGTCCTCCATTTCTGCGCCGCCTTGCGGCAGATTTACTCTATACGGGTTTTTAGTCATTTGTTTTATCATATCATACGATATTTGCACACGTCCACTCATTTATTGCGGTATTTCAGGACTCCTTTGTCCCCTGACCGTAGTACGCATTTGCGCCGTGCTTCCTGTAATAGTGCTTATCCTGAAGCTCCTGGGGCGCAGGCTGAATACGGGGATTAATGGTCTCCGCGCGGTAAGCCATCTTCGCCACCTCTTCCAGCACCACCGCATTATGTACCGCCTCCTTGGCATCCTTGCCCCAGGCGAAGGGACCGTGGTTCTTGCAGAGTACCGCCGGGACAGCCACAGGATCCTTGCCCATTCTTTGAAATTCATTTACAATCAGGTGTCCGGTATTCTCCTCGTACGCCGCCTCGATCTCTTCTTTGGTCAAACACCTCACACAGGGTACCTCCCCGTAAATATAATCCGCATGGGTGGTGCCGTAGCAGGGAATGCTCCTTCCGGCCTGGGCCCAGCTGGTGGCGTAGGAAGAATGGGTATGTACCACGCCGCCAATCTCGGGAAATGCCTTATACAACTCCGCGTGAGTAGCAGTATCCGAGGAAGGATTATAACTGCCCTCCACCTTCTTGCCGTTTAAGTCTACCACCACCATATCCTCCGGCGTCAGCTTCTCGTATTCCACGCCGCTGGGCTTAATGACGAACAGCCCGCTCTCCCTGTCAATGGCGCTGACATTGCCCCAGGTAAAGGTTACCAGCCCATACTTGGGAAGATCCATATTTGCTTCATATACCAGCTTCTTTAATTCTTCTAACATGATACCCCTCTCTTCCTGTCCTCATTTTATGTACAGTGTCCGATTACGCCTCAAGCATATACCTTCTTTTCAGCCGTGCGGGACGCTGCGTCTCCGCGCGGCTCTGCCGATCTTCAGGACAGCTTCAGCCCCTGGACGGCAGCCTTCTCCGCCGGCAGCGCGTTTTTATACTTCTCAACAAAGGCATCAAAGCCAGCCACATCCTCAGATCTGGGCTCAATGGTGCTTCCGGTCTGCCCCGCGAATATCCGGCTGTTTAAATAATCCGGCAGGGTCTCATCCGCAGCCTTCTCAATCATATATGCCGCCAGGACCGCCATGCCCCATGCTCCGCCCTCACTGGCGGTATCCATCACGGTGACCGGTGAATTAAAGGCTGCGGCCATGAGCTGCTGCCCTACCACGGGAGTCTTGAACAAGCCGCCGTGCCCCATCAGGGAATCCACCTTCACATGCTCTTCCTTCAACAGAATATCATTGCCGATCTTCAGCGTCGCCATTGCGCTATAAAGATGGCTTCTCATAAAGTTCGCCAGCGTAAACTTAGCGTCCGGCATCCGCACAAACATAGGTCGGCCCTCGTTTAAGCCCGTCACCGGTTCCCCGGAGAAATAATTGTAGGCCACCAGCCCGCCGCAGTCCGTGTCAGCATTCAATGCCTCCCTGTACAGAACACCGTACAAATCGTTCCTGTCAATCTTCATGCCGAACTTATCCGCAAACTCCCCGAAGAGGTTGACCCAGGCATTCAGGTCGGAGGTACAGTTGTTGCAGTGTACCATAGCCACAGGATTGCCGTCCGGGGTGGTAACCATGTCGATTTCCTCATGAACCTTTTCCAAGGCTTTCTCCGTAACCACCATGGAGAAAATAGAGGTTCCTGCGGAAATATTACCTGTACGCACTCTGACGCTGTTGGTAGCCACCATTCCGGTGCCCGCATCTCCTTCGGGAGGACACAAGGGACTGCCTGCCTGCAGGATGCCCGTGGGATCCAGCAGTTTTACCCCCTCCGGGGTAAGACTTCCCGCCTTCTCTCCTGCACACAATACCTTCGGTAAGATTTCCTCCAGCTTCCAGGGGAACCCTTCGGATGCAATCAGTTCATCAAACTGCGCAACCATCTTCCTGTCATAATCTTTTGCCTTAGAATCAATGGGGAACATACCCGAGGCTTCGCCGATACCCAGCACCTTTTCTCCCGTAAGCTTCCAGTGGATGTAGCCGGCCAGGGTGGTGAAAAAGGTGATGTCCTTCACATGCTCTTCCCCGCTCAGAATCGCCTGATAAAGGTGGGCAATGCTCCATCTTTGAGGAATGTTAAAGTTAAACAGGGGTGTCAGCTTCTTACAGGCTTCCTCCGTCATGGTGTTCCGCCAGGTGCGGAAGGGAACCAGCAGCTCTCCCGCCTGATTAAATGCCATATACCCGTGCATCATGCCGGAAAAACCGATACTGCCGATGGACGTCAGGTTCTCCCCGTATTGATTCTTTACGTCCTCCGCCAGACTGCGGTAACAGCCCTGCAGCCCGTTCCAGATGTCGTCCAGACTGTAGGTCCAGACATTATTTTCCAGCCTGTTTTCCCAGTCATGGGTTCCCATCGCAATGGGATCGTGGCTTTCGTCCACCAGCACCGCCTTAATGCGGGTGGAGCCAAACTCAATTCCCAGAACGGTCTTGCCGTTCCTGATGGCATCTTTGATTGCCTCGCTCATATTTTTTATTCCGCCTTTCTGCGCTGTGCGCGTTTTTGCTTTAATTTATCTGTAATACACCGCATTCCATCTCAGTTCGTTCTTCAGGGCAGGAATTGTGGTATCCTTATCAATGACAACACTTTCAATACCCATGGCATCTGCCCAGTCCACCATCTGCTGTACGGTGAGATCATAAGAAAACGCGGTATGGTGAGCACCGCCGGCCAGGATCCATGCCTCCGCCCCTACCTCCAGTGAAGGCTGAGGCGTCCAGAAGGCTGTAGCCACCGGAAGTCTGGGCATCTGCTTCTCACACTTTTTACAGTCCACCGCATTCACCAGAAGCCGGAAACGATTCCCCAGATCCACCAGGGACGTGGCCACAGCCGAGCCTGTCTTGCCGGTAAACACCAGACGGGCAGGATCCTCACGATTCCCCATGGAAAGAGGCTGCACCTTAATACTGACAGGGCCGTCGGAAATAGTGGGACATACCTCCAGCATATGCGCCTGCAGAATTCCCTCCTTGCCGGGTACAAAATTGTAGGTGTAATCCTCCATAAAGGAAGTACCCTTGGCATCCTTTTGTCCACTGGTCATAATCTTCATCAGGCGCACCATGGCTGCCGTTTTCCAGTCGCCCTCCGCCCCGAAACCGTAGCCCTTCTCCATCAGCCTCTGGATGGCAAGTCCCGGCAGCTGCTTTAAGCCCCCCAGCATGCCGAAATGCGTTACAATTGCATGATAATCCCCTGCCTCCAGGAACTTCTCCAGACCAAGCTCGATCTGCGCCTGAACCGCCACATGCTCCCGGAACTCCTTCGGGTCCCTGCCCTCAAGAAGAATCTCATACTTATCATAATATTCTTCCACCAGGGCCTCCACTTCTCCCGTGGAAACTGCTTCTACATACGCCACTGCGTCGTTTACATTATAATGGTCAATCTCCCAGCCGAACTTCACCTGGGCCTCTACCTTATCTCCCTCGGTAACCGCCACATTGTTCATATTGTCGCCGATCCGGCAGACTCTGATATGAGAGGATTCCATAACGCCCACCGCCGTGCGCATCCAGTCCGCCAGCTTCCCGCTGACGGCTGTATTCTTCCAGTGTCCCACAATCACCTTTCTCTCGATGCCCATGCGGGTGACGATATGCCCGTACTCCCTGTCGCCGTGCGCAGACTGGTTCTCATTCATGAAGTCCATGTCAATGGTGTCATAGGGAATTTCTTCATTATATTGAGTATGCAGGTGGCACAGGGGCTTATGGTACTCCTGCAGGCCGATGATCCACATCTTGGCAGGAGAAAAGGTGTGCATCCAGGTAATCACCCCGGCACAGTTCTCGTCATTATTGGCCTCGTTAAAGGTACGGCGGATAGACGCCTGATCGATCAGGGTCGGCTTCCAGACCAGCTCATAGGGCAGGGTCCCGGAGGCATTCAGCCCCTCTGCCATCTCTCTGGAATGCGCTGCCACCTTCCTTAAGCATTCGTCCCCGTACAGATCCTGGGATCCCGTACAAAACCAGAATTGATACTTCTTCGTCTCCTTCATGTTATCCTCCATTCATTCTTTTTTCTACCGTCTGATAGAAACACGCGATATTTCCTGCTCACTTCCAAACATGCTGCCTCCGGCGACACATACAATCCATGAAACCGGCAGCATATTCCGCCACCGATTGCCGCTCCACCACCCTGGTATCAAATTCCATGGTATACTCGTTTCCCCTTCCCTGCTTTCCGATCATATCCAGAAGGGTCTCCGCCGCCTTTTCTCCCAGCTTCTCCTTGGGGTGGGGCAGGGAGGTAATGGGAATCTCACTGTGCAGCGCCAGATCCGAATCGTCCACACCGATCACCGACACATCCTCCGGCACACGGATTCCCCGTTCCGTCAGCATACGGATCAATTGGAACGCTATTTGATCATTGTAACAGAACAAAGCGCTGCATGCCTCCACGCGGTTCAATATCTTGTCCCGGCAGTAATTTAACTGCTTTGACTCATCCGTGTCGATCCACACCATCCGGGAGTCCGTAACGGTCAGCCCTGCCGCTTCCATGGCTCTTAAGTACCCCAGATACCGCAGTCTGCCCTGACCGTCATCCAGCTTCAGAATGGCTCCTATATCCTTATGCCCCTTGCCGATGAGATAGTTTACCGCCTTTTCTGCCGCCTTCACATCATTCAGGGAAACATGAGGTACGTCCAGCTCCGGATAGAAGGTATTGATAAATAGAATCGGCATTTTCCTGTTCAAAAGCTGCCTGTACAGGGACAGATTGGGGTTGGGCAGGCCGCTCTTGGTTCCCTCCACAATAATCCCCGCCACGTCATCCCTGCTGATCAGATCCGTCAGCACGTTTCTTTCCCGGTCCGGCATATTGTCGGTAAAAGAAATCTGTACGGAATAGCCCCTTTCGAAAAGAACTCTCTCGATTCCCTGAATGGTCTTTGGGAAAATATAACTGTCCACATAAGTGGTCACCACTGCAATGCGGTTCCGCCCTTCCAGGTTCTCCCTGCGGTCAAAGCTCACATAGGTGCCGCTTCCTCTGACCCTGCGGACCGCGCCTTCTTCCTCCAGCAGCCCGATGGCTTTCCTCACGGTCTGCCTGCTGATACCGAATTTTTCCGTCAGTTCATTCTCCGAAGGCAGCTTATCCCCCGGTTTCAGCTCTTCGGACTCCATTAAGTTTTCCAGATAATGCAAAATGTCACCGTACTTCGTCCGCTTGTCATCCATATATCCAGTATATTCATCCCAACGCAGCAAGTCAATACATCTCCTTGCTTTTTTATGTACATTTCCAATAGTTGTATACAATACAACTTCAAGGATGCCAATGCCACTTTTTTCAATGTCAAGTATTTTAAGTTCGCTGACGGAAACACAATGGCGGTTCATCCATAACAGGACAAACCGCCGGGACATTTCTCATCCTCATTTAAGTCGCAGACAGCTGCTTTCTCAGCAGTGGTTCCTCTGTTAAAGATACATCTGAAAACGCGGAGTAAAAACGGTTGGCATTTTCATTTTCCGCCCTGATCAGATAATACTGATTGATTCCAAAAGATAAGCATTCTTTTTCAAACTGCCTGAAAAGGCCCTGTGCAATTCCCTGATGCCGCCGCTTTGGCAGGACATAAACCCAATCCACATAAGCCATTTTAAAGCCATCCTGGATACAGCCATAGAAATGGTACTCAATACGGCCAACCACCGCCCCATCCAAAACAGCTAAGATAGAATAAGTCTTTTGGTAAAACGGATCTTCTATACGAAGCCTTATCCCCTTTTCGTCCAAAACGTCAGCTGTCATTTTTTCCGGTTCTTCTTTCATAGCGTTTCGTAAATAAGCTATATAGCCATCTACGGTTTCATTACATAATTTCTGATATATCACCATGTCTGCCTCCGACGCATCAGCGCTCATTTTCTGTTTTCCCGAATCATTTGATAAATATTTCGACATCTAAAACGAGGGGCGTTTTCCCTGGTAAAGCCGAACTCCCGCGCCACTGTGAGGAAACTGTTCTGTATCAGTTCCACACACTTCTCAATTTCACATTTATTGACAGGCCTTATCATGTTAATCCTCCCTTTGTCAATTCTTCTCCTGGTCATGGGCCGAAGCCACCCGGCATATATTGTAGCAACGCATATAAAAAAGGTGATCTTTTGAAAAAACGTTCTTCCCTTACTCTGCGGCAGATCCTGCTCATGTCTGCCATGATCCTGGCTTTCGCAGCCATGACCCTCTTTCTCTTTACATATAAAAAAGACGAAAAGCGATTTGTCAATATTACCTCCGGCCTTTTCGCCGGTGAGATGGCCGGAAATACCTTGAATATGCACTATACCCTCGCCCGTCCCGAGAACTTTGGCATTTACGACTATGATCCTGTTCTGCCGGGCTACAGCGCGGAGGGCGCCAAACAGGGGCGAATCGCCACCGAAAATATTCTGGCCGCCCTGCGCCAGCTTCATCCGGAAAGGCTGGAGGAATCCGACGCCTACCTCTGCAGGCTGCTGAAACGCTATCTGGAAAATTCCCTGCATGTAAGCGGCTTTTCCTACTACAGTGAACCACTGTCCCCATCCTCCGGTATGCAGACACAACTCCCCATCCTGCTGGCGGAATATACCTTTCGCAGCAGACAGGACGTGGAGGACTATTTGAAACTGCTGGACCAGACGGATGAATATTTCGCCTCCCTGCTGGCCTATGAGCAGGAAAAGGCGGAGGCAGGACTTCTGATGCCCGCTTCCGCGCTGAAAAGCGTCCGAAAGCAATGTGACACTATTGTCACACAACAGACATTAAACGACGGAACCCACTTTTTACAGACTACCTTTCAGGAGCGCATACAACCGCTTCTGGACGACGGCCTTCTTACGAGGGCAGAAGCCGATAAATTCCTGGCCCTCAACGACCGTCTGTTAAAGACAGTGGTGCTGCCCGCGTACACTGCTCTGGGAGACGGCCTGATCCTGCTGGAAGATGAATCCATCCCCCTGACCGGACTGGGAGCGGCTCCCCGGGGAAAGGAATATTACGAGGCCCTTATCATAGCAGAGACCGGCTCCTGCCGTCCTGTCTCTGAGATCCAGGAACTTCTCGCCGCCCGCTTTAACGCAGAGTATGATGCCATCCGCCATCTTCTTGATGAACACCCCGAGGCGGCAAAACGCTACAGCGCAGGAGACCACATATCTTTTCCTTACACAAATGCAGTCCAGATGCTGACAGATCTGCAGGAACGCATAAGCGGGCACTTTCCGGCCATTTCCGGAGAAGCCGTCTCCGTAAATGTCAAGCCTGTTTCCAAAAATCTGGAAAACTACACCGCCCCTGCCTTTTACCTGACCGCGCCCTTGGACGATACCACCCGAAACGTTATCTATGTCAATACCCAAAAGACGATCACCGGCCTGGAGCTTTATACTACCCTGGCCCACGAGGGGTACCCCGGCCACCTGTATCAGACCGTCTACCACAATCGCAGGTTCCTCGCCCAAAACGAGCGAAACGCCAGAGAGCTGATCTGGTATGGAGGCTACCTTGAGGGCTGGGCCGTATATGTGGAATTCCTTGCCTATGATTATGCCTCAGACCTGCTGCGGGAGAATGGCCTGCAGGAGGATGCCGTCCTGGTACAAATAGAAAAGCATAACCGCAGTCTACAATTATGCTTGTACTCCCTTTTGGATATTATGATACACTATGAGAATGCCTCCTTTAATAAAGTCGCTAAAGTATTGGAGAATTTCGGTATTCAAGACACTGCCTCCGCAACGACAATTTACTCCTATATCGCCCAGGAGCCCTGTAATTATCCCAAGTACTATCTGGGCTATCTGGAAATTCTGGCGCTGCAGGAGGAAGCAGAAGCCCTCTGGGGCGACACTTACAGTGATTACAGCTTTCACTGCTTTTACCTGGATAACGGGCCCGCAGACTTTTTATCCCTGGAAGAGCAATTAACACAATGGAAGCCCTGATTGAGAACATCTTTATTCCCTTTGTATCTCCTCCAGATACCCCCGATCCCACAGCAGGATCTTCAGCTTTTTAGCGGCTTCTACTGCAGGCTGGGTAAAATACTGGTTTGTCAGCACTGCTCCCACCATCCGGTCGTAATAATCCCGGCCGGCATATGCTTCCTGTACAGCCTTCACCCCCACCGGAGCAGTATAGCATTTGCACTGGATGGCATAGGTAATTCCGTCCTTTTCCGCCAGAATATCAATGCCGTAGTCGCCGCTGCCCCTTGTGACCTCTACCTCCAGAAAGCCCTGCTGCCTCAGCAGCTCCGCACAATAGTATTCAAAATCATGTCCCTCCATCAGGTCCATGTCAGAAGGGTAATGCCGATTCCTTCTATGTCTGATAACAGCGGCAGAAAGGAGAATTCCCAAAACTGCCGCTGAAAGGATGATCGCTATATGCACAAGTCCCTCCTATTTAGCAAACATAACCTTCTCACTGTTGAAAAGCTTCGTCAGCACCCAGGTCAGCAGGAACGCACATACCAGGTTGCTCACAATAGTCATGATCATCTGGGCCAGCGTATACTGGAAGGAAAAAATGCCGTACATACAATGCACACTGTTATAAACGGGAATGCAGAAGAGCCCCAGGTTCTTTTCCCCGCCTCCGCCGAACATGGTAGTCAGGCTGACACCCATCATCAGGATCATCAGAGGTGCATTTGCCGTACTGGCCTCCTTGATGCTCTTGGAGCAGGCAGATATAATGGAAATCAGTGCCACCAGCACCAGTACCGTGGTGAATATAACGCCGAGCAGCAGTACATAATCCGCCACCCCATAGACAGAGGCGTCCAGTTCAGCACCCGAGCCGGCCATCAGGTTCGGCAGGGAAAGCATGGTTCCCAGAAAACTGGACAGTCCTGCCAGCAGAGCAATGACACTGAGACTGATGATCTTACCCAGAGCCAGAGAGCTGCGCTTCATGGGCGTCACCAGAAGGGTGGCAATCGTGCCCCTTTCTTTCTCTCCCGCGATGGACTCCGGCGCTACAGACACGCAGCTGCTGAAAAGAAAGGTCATAAGCAGCAGGGGCAGCAGCATGGCAAAAAGCTGGCCCGCAGCGTCCTTTTCCGAGGCCAGATCATAGGCTCCGCTGCCTGCATTCACGTCAAATTTGTTAGTTATGCTGTCTTCCCAGGAATCCAGTACACTCTTAACCATATTGTACAGCTTCGCAGATTCCGTTGCCGTAGAATTGTAATAGATCTCCACATTAGGCGCCGGGCCGTCAGAAACCTTATACTCTGCCACTGCCGCGGAAAAATCGGCCGGAAATACCAGAAGCAGATCCGCTTCCTTGGCTGCAACGGCATTCTTTGCCGCATCCATGCCGGGACTTTCCTTCCACTCCGCCGACAGCTCATTCAGAACCGGCGCCAGCTCATCCGGCATATTCTCCACATATGCCTGGGCCACATAAGTATCATCCGTGGCAAACTGCCCCATCATTCCCTTTCCCATAAAGGTATAAAGTATGTATATCATCAGTCCCGGCATAAGGATCGTAGTGAACACCATTCTTCTGTCCCCGAAGAACCGGGCAAACTCCTTTTTGATAATTGTCAGCATATTACTTCTCATACGATCTCACCCACCTTTTCCTCATAAAGTTCAAAAAATCTTTCCTCCAGGCTCTTCCCCGCGCAGACTGCCTCAAGAGAATCGCACAGAACCATACGGCCGTCTATGATAATCCCCACCCTGTCACAGATTTTTTCAATCAGGTTGAAAATATGGGTGGAAACGATTATGGTCTTGCCCTGAGTCTTCAGATCCGCAAGGAAATCCGTAACCACCTTGGCCGTCAACACATCAAGACCGTTCGTGGGCTCGTCAAAGATGATTACGTCCGGGTCATGTACCAGGGAGATCACCAGGGACACCTTCTGCTTCATACCCGTGGAAAGGTTTCCCACCTTTACCTCCGCAAACTTATCAATGCCGAACCGGCTGAAAAGCTGCTCCTTACGCCGCTTCTTATTCTCCTCCGGCACTCCGTGCAGATCCGAAAAAAAGTCAAAAAGATAATTGGGCGTAAAGAACTCCTCCAGCTTCAGTTCACTTGTCAGAAATCCGATCTTGCCCCGAACCGCCTCCGGCTCCTTCATCACACTGGAACCATCCAGCACGGCATCTCCGGCATCCGGTCTGATCAGCGTGGCCAGCATCCGCAGGGTCGTGGTCTTCCCCGCTCCGTTGGGTCCCAAAAGCCCGAACACTTCACCCCGGTATGCAGTAAAGGACAAATCATTCACGGCCCTCTTTGTCTTCTCTTTGGTCTTTTCGATCTTCTGTTGCTTTGCAGAAAGCTTGAAGATCTTTTTCAGCCCCTGCACCTCTAAAATTTTTTCCATATTATTTCCTTTCCGCCGCATATCCGGCTTGTTTTCTCCTGCGCCGCTTTAAGCCTGCAGGTCTGCGCTTCCGCCGCCTGTCTATGAACGTCAGAACTTCGACTCATAATATTTCCTGAGCAGGACAAAGCTGAGCAGATATATGATAATCAGTCCCCAACCGAGGCACAGCAGCATATTATTTGCAAGGATGCCGCCCAGAACCAGCAGTACATACAAGACTCCCAGCAGGATCCTGGCTGTCCCACGCAACGCCAGACTACCCATCTCAAGCTCCCGCTCATCCGTCTCCTTCAGGCGCAATTCCTTAAGCTTCTCTTCATCCTTCAGGTGTCTGCAGATCTTCAGAATCCCCACCAGGCCTCCAAATGCCAGGCCAGCGCCAAGCCCCACCAGAAATCCCAGATGGTACTCCGAAACTGCGATCTCTGTGCAGAAGTGCACATACAGGACAACAGCCTCCGTCACCAGGCCGGCCAGAATAAAAAGGAAAAACCGAAACCGGCGTTTTCTCAATACCTCCCGGTATTCCTCATTATTCTTCGCCCTGCACACAGGACAAAATAAACTTCTCATATTCCCTCCACTTCCGCCGAAAAAGGCATCCGCATCTCCGAATACATTACGTACCCGTCACGCTTTCTCATTCATCCTCCTCGTCAAACAAAAACAGCTCCTCTATGGCCACACCGAAATACTTCGCAATCTTATGCGCCAGTATCAGGGAAGCGTTGTATTTGCCGTTTTCCAGAGAAATGATTGTCTGTCGGCTCACATTAACCGCATCGGCCAGCTCGCTCTGAGTAACCCCCCCCACGGCCTTCCGCAGCTCCTGAATGCGATTCTGCATGACCCCTCCTGTCTTTTATAATAATACCCCTATTTCTTTTGCGCAAAAAAGTAAAGCATACTTTACTCCAAAAAGTATAGTACGCTTTACATTCCATGTCAAGCAGTTTTGGGGACAATTCATTTCTTCCTGTATGCCCAGTATTTATTGATGACAAAATTCATGGGAACGGTAATCAGCAGATTGATGCCCGCGGCCAGTGCACTGCCAAGAAACCGCACATCAAGGTGACTGTAGCCCAGGCCGAGGAACCGGGCTTCCAAGGGTTTCATCCACCTGCAGATGTCCACAATATCTATCCAGAGCACCAGAAGCCCGGCATTAACCAGGTATCCCCAGAAGTAAGCCAGATATGTCTTGCCAAAAACCTTCCATCCCGCCGGCTTCCCGTCTTCCTCCTCTTCCTTGAAAACATACCTGCTGCTCCAATAATACGCATTCACCACACTCAGGGAAAACCCGATAAATCCTGCCGGGAGATAATGAACCCTGAAGAAAATGAGTAATACGTACACACCCTCGCTGATCAATGTGTTAGACACGCCCACCAGGGCAAATTTAAAAAACTGCCAAAATCCCTTTTTCATCCTGATACCTCTGCATATCTCGAAACACGCCTGCGATTCTGCCCGTATTCCGCCATCGGCGGCGCTATCTGCCCGGCTCATTGCCCGCGGAAATAATACCTTACATACTTTCCGTCAACCGTCCTGTCGTATCCGAACTCCTTCTCAATATACTGCATGATCCAGCTGTCTTCCTTCTCATTCAGCTGCCCGTACCAGCAGTCCACCACAATCACGTCCGGCTCCTTTTCCGGGTACAACTCCCAGTATGTCAGTAATCTCTCGTCATAAGTAGTCGGATCTACCACAGAGAAATGACAGACCTGACAGTTTTGGAACAAATAGGGCGACGTTCCTGCCGTACCCACCATGTTGGTGACCACCAGGCAGTTCGCCCCTTCCTTCACATACGTCTGAAACTCCTCATAAGTACTGTTTGTGATATATGCCTGCATATAATTCATAAAAATGCCGGCTGCCGGACCCTCTTTCACAACGCTGCGAATGCCCAGCACGGAATTTGTCTCCGTCTTGCCCCCGCGCAGAGTATATCCCTTTCCGAAAACAGAAACCAGAACAAGGCTGATCAAAAATATTCGAATCCATCGCCGGCTGCCTTCTCCCAGTTCAGCCTCCAGTCCCATGACCACCATGGCCGCCGCCAGTATCGCTCCTGTCATACCGTGAGGAATCGCGTACTCCGGCGTCAGATCACTCATATAGATAACCGCCGCAATGCTGACCAGCGACCCTGCATAGCCTACAATCAGTACTTTTTTCCGTAAGCCCGTCACACGCCATACAAGGGTCGCCGCCAGCATAAGCGCCAGCAAATGAATCATAGGCATTTCATAGCCGCTTCCCAGCACCGTCCAGTAAAAGACCTGCACCCCTTCGGCCGCCAGTACCAGCAGCACTGCCAGCACCGAAAGCCTGTGGGGCTCGCTGTTCCCTTTGCGCTCCTGTACATAACCGATCAGCAGCCACGCTCCCGTTCCCGCTGCCGCTATCATCAGCAGAAGAAGCTCCAGTCTCCCCACTCCTGCCGACAGGTTGGCGATCTTACTGCCAGTCACCGGCGCCAGCTCATGCGTAGGATCAAAAGAAAGCATGTAGCCCAGATTCCGCAGGAAGGTTTCCGGCGGCACGTGATACAGCACATATCCCAGCCAGATCAGCGCGCTCCCTGCGCATACACCCGCAAAGATAAGGCAATCCGCGAACGCTCCCTTCCTGTTGCCGCCATCCTTCTTTCTTCCCCCGGACAGCAGAAAAATACTGATCAGTAACATGGGAAACAGCAGCAGACAGGACGGATACGCCAGCACCTCAAAGGCCATGCCGATCCCCGCCCAAAGCAGCCACAGGCGATGCCGCTTTTCATAATACCGAATCAATGACAACACGATCACCGTGAAAAACCACACCTGCAAATTTGAAAATTCCGGAATCTGTATGATTTTGGGCACAATATTGAAATAGCAGAGACCCAGCAGAAAGGCATATTCCCCTTTGAGACAGCCCTTCAGGACGCGGCAAAGCCATGTGGACAAAAGGATCTGTATGCCGGTGGTGCAGACACGCAGAAAAAGAACCACCCCCGTGGTTCCCCCTGTAACCGCCTGAAACAAGCGCATCAGCCAGACGCAGGCGAAAGCAGAGGTCTGGTGGGGCTCCCACATGGCTCCAAAAAGCTGATCCCCCGTCAGACGCCGGTATGCCATCACTACCTGATATTCCTCATCCAGCGTATAATCCACGAAAATCACTTTCAGCGCTGCCAGCACACTGCCTGCAAGCAGTACCGTTTTCCAAAGCCTGAGACTGTCCCTCCCCCGCTTATTTTCCTGTTTCGTCCTGCTCATTTGGCATTTTCTCCTCGTCAATAATAAAGGGCGGCCTTGCGCGGGAAGCGTCCAGCGTTCTCCACAGATATTCTCCCAGTATCCCCAGCATGGACAAAATCAAACCGGCGGATAACAGAATCACACACATCAAAGACGCCCAGCCATCGATGGGCACCCCCTTTGTAAAGTATTCTATGACAACACTGATCAGCATAACTACCGAGAAAATATCAAACAAAAGGCCAATGCCTGTCATAAACCGAATGGGCGCATAGGAAAAACTCATCAGGGAATCCAGCACCAGCTTGAATTTCTTTGCAAAGGTCCAGCGAGATTTGCCTTTCTCCCTGTCACGCCTGTCAAAGTAAACCTTGTCCGTCTGAAATCCTGCCCACAACACCTGCAGGGTCAGACTGGAGTTCTTTTCGTCCAGACGCTGCAGGACCTCAATCACTTTCCGGTCAAGCAGATAACAGTCGCACCCCCCCACGGCATGCCCTTATTGATACACTTTCTCACCATGGCATAATATAGATTGGCAAAAAATACCTTAACCCTGCTTTCATCCCGGGACCTCCTCACGGCCAGCACTACCTTATTTCCCCGTTTCCAGCTCTCATACATCTGGGTAATCAGGGTAGAATCCTCCTGCAGATCCGCCTGTTTGGTCACTGCACAGTCTCCGCTGCACACGCTCAAGCCGGCCAGCAATGCCGCATGTTCCCCGAAATTCCTGGACAGCTTTACCAGATGCACGCGGTTATCCATCCTGCCGATCTCATTCATGATCTCCCAGGATCGGTCCCCGGAACCGTCATCCACAAAGACCAACTCATAGTCTCTCAGACTTCCCAATATTTTATCTTTCATATCCTGATACAGATCCATCAGGGTATCCTCATTATAGTAAACAGGTATGATTACGGATATTTTCCCTTCCCTGCCCTTAGCGGCAGGCCGGGACACGGACTCCTGCTTCTTCAGCTCCTCCAGATATTCCGAATAGTCCCGGATATATTCCCGGTCGTCATAATGCCTGCTGGCAAGCACCATCAAAATAGAATCCGGCGAGAAATCATACATATCCTTCCACAGCATGGGCGGAAGATACAGGCCCATGCCGGGCCGATTCAGCTCTATCACCTTCGATTCCACGCCGTTGTCCACCCGCACACGGCTGCTTCCACCCACATTCACCAGAATAAATTCCGTCTCACGATTGGCATGCTGCCCTCTGACCACCTTGTCGTCGGAACCGTAGAGGTAAAAGACCCGCTTGATGTCAAAGGGGACATCCATGCCTTCTCCTTCAATAACCACCAGATTTCCCCGCTCATCCCCCAGATCCCTGAAGTACAAGATTTTATACTGTTCTTCCAGCTTCATACGTCCCCTCAATTCTACTGCCAGGCAGTATCATTTTCCATCGTAATCCGGCCTTTCCTTAAAACACGTCCTGGCCGGTTCCCAGCAGCCGATCAGCAAAACCGGTTCAGCCGATCAATTACAAAGCTCTGCTCCTCTTCCGTCATACCGCTGTACAAAGGCAGGGACAGAACCGTATCCGCATACTCCTCCGCAAGCGGGAAGCTTCCTCTGCCATAACCCAGGTATTGATAGGCCTCGGACAGGTGAGGAGGTATGGGATAATGAATGATACTGCCAATTCCATGCTCACTTAAATATGCCGTCAGTCGCTCCCGCTCCCTGCAGCGGATCACATACTGATGCCACACGCTGTCAGCCTGCTCCCGTACCCTTGGAAGTGCAAATCTTTCATTGCAAAGCTCTTTCTGATAGCGTGAAGCCAGCCTGCGGTGTTCTCCGGTAATTTCATCCATATGCTGAAGGCGCACCCGCAAAAGCCCTGCCTGCAGCTCGTCCAGCCGGGAATTTGCCCCCACCACCTTATTATAATACCGCTTCTCGCTGCCGTAATTGCGGTACATCTTCATATCGGCAGCAATTTTTTCATCATTGGTCACAATCGCACCGCCGTCCCCAAAGGCTCCCAGATTCTTGGAGGGATAAAAGGAAAAGCAGCCAATATCCCCGAAAGTTCCCGTAGTCCGCCCGTCATAGCAGGCGCCGTGAGACTGGGCACAGTCCTCCACCAGCTTAAGCCCGTACTTCCTGCACAAGTCCATGACCGGCCCCATACAAGAGGCCTGACCGTAAAGATGTACCACCAGAATCGCCTTAGTCCGTTCCGTGATCCTGCCTTCCAACTGCTCCACATCAATATTATAATACTCGTCCGGTTCCACAAACACCGGTGTTGCTCCGTTAATGGTAATCCCCATGACGCTGGCTATATATGTATTCGCCTGGACAAGCACCTCATCCCCCGCACCGATGCCCAGGATGCGGAATGCCAACCACAGCGCATCCAGGCCGCTGGCAAGCCCTACACAGTAATCCGCTCCCACATAAGCGGCAAACTCCTTTTCAAAAGCCTCCACCTCCGGCCCTAATACGTATCTGCCGGATCGAAGCACCGCCAGCGCTTTTGTTTCGAATTCCTCCTGATACTTCAGATACCCTCTGTCCATACGATTTGGCATAATCTGCATACTGCTTAACCTCATTTCCTGTTTTCGCCTATCATAACTGATTTTCTAAAAGGCGGCCGTGTGCAATCCCAATCCCAGTTGACCATGATTCCCTCCCCATCAATCCTCATCGCGGTAAAGCACCAGCAGCTTTTCGAATTCCGGCCTTGCCTCGGCAAAGGCTGTCAGCAGCTTCGGTGAAAAGGTGCCGCTGTTCCCGTTGAGGATCATCTGATACGCCCTGTCAGGCGCATAGGCAACCTTGTAGACACGTTTCGAGGTAAGCGCATCATATACGTCCACCAGAGAAACAATCTGTGCCGCAATGCCGATCTCTTCCCCCTTGAGGCCGTCAGGATACCCATTGCCGTCGTATTTTTCATGATGATGTCTGGCAATGTCGCAGGCATAATCCTGGACGGCCTTGTCGTCCAGAATAATGGCCTTGGAAATAATTTCCGCCCCTTTGGTAGTATGGGACTTTATCAGTTCAAACTCGTCCTGGTTGAGCTTGCTGGATTTCAATATGATACTGTCAGGAATGGCAATCTTGCCGATGTCATGAAGCAAAGATGCCCGCCCGATCTGCTCGATCTTTTCCGGCGTAAGCTCATACTCCGGGTAAAGCTTCATGATATTTCTCCCCAGGCATAGGGTAAATTCCTGCACTCTTTTAATATGCTGCCTGGACTCCAGATTTCGAAATTCCATAATATTGCTGAGAGAGTGCACAAACGCCTCCGTTCTCTTTCCCAGCTCTGCGGCCTGCTTCCGCAGTATATCGTTCTGTTTCTTTATATTTTCGTTTTGTTTCTTGACCACCAGTTCCAGCTGTATTTTATACTGGAACCAGCCGACAGCATTGCTGACAACCTGCCTTATGACATCAACCTGATACGGCTTCTTGATAAAGCTCACAATTCCATACTCATAACCTTTTATTTCAAATTCTGTCGAATCCTGACCCGTTACCATGATGAACGGAATTTTATTCAGAACCTTTTTTGCCTGTAGTTGTTCCAGCACCTGGAAACCATCCATCTCCGGCATCACGTAATCCAGCAGGACCACTGCTATGGAGGAAAAATGTTTGTTCAGAAGCTCAATCCCTTCCCTGCCATCGGCTGCTTCCAGAATCTTATAATCCTGACGGAACATTTCTGCCAGGATTCCACGTTCTATATCGTTATCTTCAAAGATCAATATGGTGTCACGGTTCATTTGCAATACCTCCCCGCGGGCTTTACCGCGCTATTTGTAATTATAATAATTTTCTCCCTGTCACGACGTGACCATTACCACATGCGTATTACGAAGCTTAAAAATGACTCTGTTGACATTGGCAGACAGGTTGTAGCTGATTGTGTTTATGACAATCACGCTTCCTGCATGCGCCGTTCCTCTGACACAAACCGGAGCATTCATGTTCTGATCCGTCAGATTGGCCAGCTTGGATACCTCGGCATCCAGCTGTGCCAGTTCATGGCTTTTTGCCACGATGGTGGCTTGCACTTTACGTACGGTATCCACCGGCACCTCCCGCTGGGCAGCAAGCATCTGAAGAATCTTATTCCAGCCGGTCTCAAGGGAATTCAGCTCGTTTAAGAGAATTTCACGTTTCCCGGCATAATCGACCTGCTCTTTCTCATACAAGTGGTTTCTGCCAACCTCCAGAAGCGTTTTTCGATGTGAGCTGTTGCCGAGATTATAAGTGTCAACCCCCTTTACAGCACAGATTCTGCCTCCCAGGAGAACTCCCTTTTTCCCGGAGACAATCACCCGCCCAAGCGTGTTGATATTGCTGTTCATAATATAATTAGCCTTGACGTTTCCTCTGGCATTTATATTGGCTGCTTCGAAAAAGCTGCCCGAGACTTCACCCTCGGCCTCTATAAAACAGTCGTTGCGGGAACAGCTCCCCTTTTTGATCATTACGTTTCCACCCGCAATCAGTCTTGCCGCCTCCACGTTGTGTTCAATAATGATGTCCCCGGTAGCCTTGATATATCCGCCGGAGTAAATACTGCCTATCACATATACAGAGCCATCCACCTCCAGCTTACCGGTGACGGCGGTTACATCCTCCTGGACCACCAGCATGTTGGTAATAATGATCCGCCCGTTTATATATTCAAACTTGCCGCTCATTTTGGACAGATAGGTCACACCGTCCGGAGCAATCCTGAAGCCTTCGCCCCGCAGCGGTTTCTTCTCGATACCATCCTCCGCATGTATGGTCTCTCCATAGATATTTTTCCCGCAGGTACCTTTCTCGGCCGGATGATAAACCGCAATCTTTTCACCTTCTTCGACCATCTCAAAGGCCTCAATATTAACATAATCAACGCCGCCATCCGGAAGCGGGGCCGGAATACGCGGCATGTCAAGCCTGACAAAAAACTCGAACCAGCCGTCCTTTCCCCTGACTGCGGGGACACCCTCAGCAATCAGTACTTTTACGTTTCTCTTTTTCTTCTTAATCAGCTTCGTTATGGCCTCATGCCTGATTCCAAAAACAATCTCTCTTCTTTGCAGATCATCATATATGTCCTCTTCCGTCACCATATTTCCGGGTGACCATGGTATATAGGCATAAGCCTTATTGCCGTTTTCTTCAATTGTTATCACAAATTCCTTTTTTCGCAGGGAGTCTAAAAGAGAATCTCCGACACTGACAGGATCAGGTTTGCTGGTCATTTTGTCGATCTGTTCCTGACGCGCTTTTTTCATGTCCGAAGCAGAATAGATCAGGCTGCAATAGGAGGATACGTCAAGACCTGCCTCCAGCCCGAGGCGGATCTCCTTCATCTGCAAATGACTGAACAGATAATTGGTGTAAAGAGACACGTTCAGCTTTTTTTCCAGCCCCAGCCGGATCTCCTGCATCTGCATCCAATTCAGCCTTGAATCGGAATAGGCGGAAATGTCCAGCTGCTCGAACAGGCCTATTCTGACCTCGTGGATCTGGGGCGCACACATGTCGTCTTTCAGCCATGCGTCCAGTGGCAGCTTATCCAGCAGGGCAAGCCGGATCTCTTCCAGTGAATCGTCTGTAAACCCCCTTTCAAGGTAAGGAATAAGATCTATGGCTGAGTAAAAGGAAAGTCTTATCTGCTTCATGGTATCATAGCTGTAGGAAGGTTTCGCATATACAGAAACATCAAGATTATCTTTCAGACCCGTACGGATCTGCTCCATTTGCAGCCAGTTAAATTCCGGATTGGAATATACTGATGTGTCCAGGCCCTGCTCTGTTCCAAGCTCAATCTCCTGATTCTGCGCTTTCTGGTATTCCGCATTCTTCACCATGTTCAAATGCAGTTGCTGAGAATTTATTTTGTTTGAATTTTTGCTGTTCATGTCTGTTACCATGCTCTCCTTTGACAGATGAAAATGCAGTATCAATACAGAGGATAAAGGATAAAAAGGCAGAACGATTCTGCCTGCAATTACCGATTATAGAAAAGCTGTAAAAACATCCTGCTGTATTAAGAGTATGCAATAAAATCTCAAAGAAATCAAGAGAAATACTGCAAATTCTTAGCAAAAAGAAGCTTTTCAGCTCCACCGGCAAATTTTCCAAATTGGCATCCTCTGCTGCCAAGGCACTTTCCGGTACAGCTTGTACCCCTCCAGAACAGATATTCCCGGTCCCCTTGCATGGATTCTCTACCCCATCATCCCGGCCAGTACCACGCTGGCCACCGTGCCCGCCAGAGTCGCGAGCAGGGCCCCGGTCAGGGTATAGCGGGTCTTTGTTACCTTTGCCGCCAGAAAGTACACACTCATGGTATAAAACACCGTCTCCGGTATGGTGTCAATAGGGGGAAATACTTTTCCCTCCTCTGGGACGATTT
>CANPOY010000042.1 GCA_947575805.1 uncultured Lachnospiraceae bacterium | reverse complement strand
GAGCGCTGCGTTCGGGACGCAGAGGTCGCGTGTTCGAATCACGTCGCGCCGATTAAAAGCCCCTTACATCTGTAAGGGGCTTTTTTGATGCCGCTTCCTATCCTTTCCTAAGAAACGCCTTTCCCATCCCAAACATTACAAAGACGGTTCCCACCCCCATAGCCTGCTGAAAGCTGAAAATGTTGTTTACTGTATATGCCAGCAGGCAGAAACCGCAGGCTGCGGCAAAGGGGCTTTCTTTTCCCTTCATTAACAGCTCCCCTATACCGCAGATCATCATCCCGCCGTATCCTGCCAAGCCTATAATACCCGTATTCAAAAGCACGGTCAGCCATTCGTTATGCGCGTTGGTCAGCCTCAGTCCCGGAAACGCCGTGGTCACATAGAGATAGATTTCCTGGTTACTGCCGCTGTTGATATAGGGCCACATGCAGTCCGGCCCCACGCCCACCAGCTTATGTAAAACATCCTGTGCAGCAAAACATTTCCAGCCTGCAAGCCAGGTAACGCCTCTGCTGCTGCCCCAGGCATCATTAAACGTAAACAACGGATTTCCGGATAATCGGCCCAGGATCCCGGGATGCTTCGTATTGATCACCACCAGCAGCACTGCTCCCAGGACAATACAGGCACTTCCCACAGCGGCCGCCCAGGCCAGAATGCGGAACAGCCTTTCCCGATACTTTCCCCTTTTCCTGCCTGTCCACACCAATAGCATCATAAGAACCGACACAATTGTCATGGCAATGGAAACCGCTCTCCCCGTCAATATCCCTGCCTGCATCCCGATAAAGTTTATTTTCCCGGGAGCCAGATCTTTCAAAAGAGAAATGCCCAGACACTCTATTGACACTATTGTCATTTCTTGCCAGAAGACCATCATTCTGCCGCTGTCCTTTGCCGATATGCAGAACATCACCAGCACCACCACAGCCAGTGCTGAAAGCCCGCTGTCGCTTCCCTGAAGAATCAGTGACAGGTATCCTATGGCTGTATATATCATCAAAAGCGCCCTCTGCCACACCTTCATTCCTTCCCCCAGCCAGAACAGGACGGTTCCGGCGAACATCACCGAAACCGCATATCCGCAATACCAGTTGAGATTACCGATGGTAGAAATATAGGATTCCCCTGCACTTTCCAAGCCAAAAGCATAAATACCAAAGCGGTTCAGGCACCCCATCAGGAACACAGCCCCCGAAGCCGGCAGACTCAGGCAGAACAGCCACTTCCTCGGCCTCCAGAACCGTGATACCATCAAATAAATGCCCAGAAGCATCAATTGAGGCATCAGTCCCATATACCAGCCCTTTGCCCCCCAGAGGGCTTCGACCCTGTAATCGGTAAACAGCCAGGAAAGAAACAATGCCCCGGCGTAAATCAGGGCAAACAGATCGGAGGGATAAGCTTTTGCCCCAAATAACTTTTTCATCCCGGAGCATCCGAAGCCGGATTTCCCAGGTACCACCGCATCAGTACGGCTGGAACGGCTTTTTCGGATAGCGGCTCCGACCAGGCGGCTACCACCATGAAGCAGATACAGTGCAAGAGGAATCGCCAATGCCCTGCCTGTCCATATGCCAAGCCTGCAGAAAAAGACAGCCTTATCCGTGCCGATATGGCTGTAGCCTTCTTCATTATAAAATGGAAACACTGCCAGCATCAGTACCAGATAGAAACAAAGCATATAATCCAAAATGCTCTCTGATAACAGCCGAAGTTTTTCCCCCGGGGAGCTCTGACCGCTCTCCTTCTTTTGTATACGCATAACATCCTCCCGCACCTCGATGACCGTTCATCCACGTACTGCTGTTTTCTATCATGATAGCTTATTCCGCTTCCTGCGTCAAATGCTTTCCGGGTCTCCTGTTCCTCCAGCCTGAATCTCTGTACAACGCTTCTTTTCCAGGCTTAAATAGGCCTGATGAATCATAATGAATCCCAGCGGCCCCCCAATGATGCCCCAAAGCCCAAAAAGCTTGATTCCCGCATAAATGGAAAGCAGGATTGCCACGGGGGATACTCCCACTCTTTTCCCGATCAGTCTTGGCTCCAGGAGCTCCCGAATAAAAATGCAGGCCACGTAAAGGATCAGGCAGAAAATCCCCCGCACGTAATTTCCCAGGAAAAACTGCTGTATACTTAAGGGCAGCAGCACAATTCCGGTCCCTACAAAGGGAAGCGCATCCAGAATACCCGCCATCAGCCCCCAGAGAACACCCTGGCGAATACCGCTGATTCCCAGCACCGCAGCAGAAAGGGCGCCGATCACACTCATGATAATCACCTGGGCTTTCACATAAGTGGCAATATATCGGATGATACCGCAGATGATCTCCAGAAAAAGATAGCATTCCTCCCTGTCCAGCATACGGTTCATAATGTCGTCATAATCCTTTGCCAACAGCACCGTAGCAATCAGGAAGCTGACCAGGAAGCCGCCAAAGGACGCCAGCGCCCTGACATACTCCAGTGATTGTGACAGCATACCGGGCACCAGCTTCTCCTGAAACCAGTCAATTCCATCCCGAATACCGGAGGACAACATTTCTTCCAGATAGTCGCTGTCAATCCGAATTGCCTTACCCACGGTCTCACAGATTTGATGAATGATAGAATAAATTTCCTTCTCAAGTGTATCCAGTCCCGTGAACCACCCCGGAATGCTTCCCACGATCCAGGAAAACAGTACCCAGACCAAAAGACCTGTGAAAGCGCAAGCCACCAGCAGCAAAAGCACTGCTCCCACCTGGCGGTGTATTCTCAGCTTACTCTGCATCTTCTGCAGCAGAGACCCGAAAATAGTGACAAAAAGCATTGCAACCAGGACCGGGGCTGTCAGGGGGACAATATACTTCAGGAAAAAATAAACTGCCCCTGTTAAAAGGAGCAGCACTATCATCCTGTTTTCTCTTACTTTTTCCACCATACTTAACCTCCCGTATCAGTCTTAGTATGGTTTGTTTTCCTTAAATTATTTACAAATATCTTCCGATTGAAAAAAATCAAACGCCGCCGTCGTCGGCCCGGTTTCAAAGTGCAGTTTTTTCCCTGTCTTGGGATGAACAAAGGAAAGGCTTCCGGCACAAAGTGCCACGGTCCGGACACCCATTCTGCGTGAGCAGGCCTTTGCAGCTTCACCGGCATATTTTTCATCCCCTAAAAGCGGCATTCCGGCATGGGCCATCTGGGCACGAATCTGATGAAACCGACCCGTTTTGATCTGAATATCCGCAAGAGAAATTTCATCCCCCGACCAGGTGCGAACCGTCTCCAGAATCTTGTAATGAAGCACCGCCCTCTTTAATAGTCGGCCTCCTGCCTCTCCTGTTCCTGCTGTCTGATCTTTCATGCCGTCTCGCTGTCGCTCCCGCACAGCTCCATCCCCGTCAGACTTCATGCCGCATTCCACGATAACGGCCCTTCCCCCCGAGGCATCACGGTACATATCATCTACAAGTTCTCCTTCTCTTTGGGAAGGGTTTCCGTACAGAACGGCATAATACCGTTTATGCAGAATTTGCCCTGCTTCCTGCGGCTGCCCCGCCAGCTGCTTTGTCAACGCTCCCGCTGCCTGCCTGTTTTTGGCAAACACCAGCAGGCCCTCCACCGGCTGGTCCAGGCGATGGATGACTCCCAGGTAAGGCGGCTTTGCTCCGCCTGACGCCGCCAGATAATTTTTCAGTTCGCTGACCACGTCAGCTTTTCCCACCCCGGCTGTCTGTGTAGCCAGTCCCGCCGGCTTCCTTACTACCAGCAGATTCCCGTCCTCATATAAAATTTCCGTCTTCATTTTCCGTAAACCTCACTTATATATGCGTGGCAATGATGAGCGTCCTTCCCTTCTGTCTGCGGCGGATATAATCTTCCGCCCGGCTGCGGGTCTCATCGTCCATTCCGCTAAAGGGCTCGTCCAAAAGCACATATGCGGCGTCCGCCTCCAGGGCACGCACAAGAGCTACCCGACGCTTCATTCCTCCGCTCAGCTGTCCGCAGGGCTTTTCTAAAGCCTCCTGATCCAACAGCTCCGCCAGTGCCCCGGCCGCGCGCCTCCTGTCGCCGCAGACCAGCTCCACATTCTTTACCGCGCTGTACTCCTCACAAAGCCTGTCCTCCTGAAACATGACACTTACGGTATCCGGAGTAAAGACTCGTCCCTCATCCGGCTCCAGCAGTCCTGCAAGAAGGTGCAGCAGAGTGGTCTTCCCGCTGCCTGAGGGCCCCCGCAGGTAACAGACCTCCCCTGCCCGATAAACAGCCGTCAGCCCGGAGATCACCTTCTGCTCCCCAAAGCTCTTCCCCACGGCTTCCAATATAATATCTCTGCATTCTTCTTTCTTTTGTTCCGGAATGCCGCAGGCAGGCTGCCATGCAAAAATATACCCTGCCAGCCTTAAGATCAGCTTTTCAAACAATACGCTTAATAGAATGACCGCGGCACTCCAGGCAAACACTCCCGCCGTATCCAGATAAACCTTGGACAAATAGAGGCCCCCGCCAATAGAATGATCGGGCGTACCGATAACCTCCGCCGCCACTCCTGACTTCCAGCACATCCCCAGAGCAAGCTTCAAGCCGCTGTAGAGAAAGGGCCTTAAGGCCGGGCAATAGATATAAAAAAGGCGGCTGCGGAGGGGAAGCCGAAAAATCCGTGCCATCTGCAGCAGCTTTTTATCCGCAGCCTTCAGTCCCTCCAGGGCATTGGCATAAATGCAGGGCAGTACGACCAGAAAGCATACTGCCACTGCCAGAAAGGAAGAACCCCACCAGATCAGCAGCAATACCACAAAGGAGGCCACCGGCACTGCCGTGATCAGCTTCATCACAGGGGACAGCAGCTCTTCCAGAAAAGGCAGGCGCCTGCCTGCCAATGCCAGAAACAGCGCCATGCAAAAACCTGCCAAAAAGCCTGATCCAATGCGCCAAAGACTACCGGCCACGGAAAACCAGAAATCCTCCTCTCGCAACAGAAGCAAAAGCCTGTCCGCCGTCTGAAGCGGCGTTACCAGCAGGATCCGATTGTTTACCGCCAGGGCAAGCAGCGTCCATACCCCCAGCCAAAAAAGAAGGACCAACCCTTTTTTCACATAGTTGCTCATTTGTTTGCACTCCGTCTGCATTCGTCAAATGCCTGCGCAGCATGCCCGACCGACCCGAGTCAATGTGTGCTGATCAGGTAAAAGTCCTCTCCGGGCAACCGGCCGCCCACCAATTCCCTGTCAAAATCCGCAAGCACTTCCAGATAGGCGGATAAACCTGTCTTCATCTCATCACCTGTGATACAGGTAATATGACACCGGGGAATGGCACTTTCGGCAACGGACTCCCTTGCTACGATGCCTGCCTCAACAGCTAAAGCCGCTCCTGCCTGGACATCCCCGTTAATCGCGTCCACGCTGAGGGCATGTTCCTCCAGAAATCCCTCCACCGACTCAGGATGTTCCTCCAAAAACTCCCTCCTGACCACGGTAACCCCTGTCACCATGCCATTGGTGCTGCCGCCCTTGAGTTCATTTTCCGCCCGCATCCACTCCTCGTTCATATCCAGCACCGCTTTCAGCTCCCGATTCTGCATCAGGGCCGCAGTGACAAAGGGCTGGGGAAGCAGCCCGATCCCTTCAGGCTCTTCTGTCAGTATGGCAGCCACCTCCGCCGCCTCTGATTTAAATTCCAACGTATAATCGGCTTCCGAAAAACCGTTTGCCTCCAGCACATACCTCAACGATGCTTCCGGTGTAGTTCCCTTACCCGTCAAATATATGGTCCTGCCCCTTAAATCCGCAATACTCTCCACCTCCGAAGAACCCGTAACAAAACTGAGAACACCCAGAGTATTGACATTAATCACCACAATCCCACCTTCTGTCCTCTGATACAGGACTGCCGCCACGTTAGCGGGAATCAGGGCTATATCCAGCTCCCCCTTCACCATCAGCGGCAGAAGCTCTTCTGCCCCGGCAGCCATTCGGAACTCATAAATATCTTCCGTCTCTCCCTTTTCCGCCTTGTCCATCATAAAAAGGATGCCCATGGAAGTCGGCCCTTTCAGAGAGCCTACGCGAATCTTCACGACTCCCCGGTCTTTTCCACAGCCCGTCAGGCCTCCTGCTGCCATGATCATAACCAGAAACAGTATCAGAATCTTGTTTCTGCCCTGCCTATTAAACATATTTCCCCTCATTCTGCCGCCCTATAATGATGTCTGTGTCGAAGCTGACACGGATGATCCTGCTGCTCCCGGTTTTTCAAATCTTCCATAGTCTGTGGATACTGCCCGGAATAATCAGCTGCAAAACGCCTTCCATCTCAAACCTCTCGGATAATGATTTTTCATCATTCCCCCGGACAGCTTGCCCCAGCCTATGGAAAAACCGTCCACACAGATCAGATACCAGCCCTTCTCTCCTTCCCATGGAAAAGACTGCCCGTTCAGATAAGCAGACACTGTAATGTCACCCGCGCTTAAACTCAGGACATGAACCGCCTCTTCCGGTGACAGCGCCAACGCCAATGCGTGAGAAGGCTCAAAGCGGTTCTTTTTCATCTCTCCCAGATGCAGTCCCGGACGCAGAACCTTTACACCCTTCAAATCCGGCATTCCCTCCGGCGCAAGATACAGGTGATCACCAAAGCGAATAAAACAGCCGCTCCCCCGCCCGACCTGCCAAAAGCCTTTTCCTGCTGCCCCCGAAATATTCCGCAGGTTCTCCCTGCAAAAGGCCAGATAATCTCCCAGGTCCTTCTCCGGAACTCTTCCGCCAATCCCGCTCGCAGGATTTTTGTGCCGCTCTTGCCTGTCAGCTCCCGATGCGCTTTCCCGGCAGCCTCTGAGGGCAACACCGGCTTTCTCCAGAACTGCCGCGAAATGCCCCTCGCCCCGAATTTTATGAGGCCAAAGCCTGATCGTCCCCGCAAGCTCACCTTCGCATCCCGTCAGCCCGTACTTTTCCGCATCCACCGGCACAAGCCTGAAATCGCTGTTTCTGTTAAGAAACCGCCCCACACTGCCCTCGTTCTCTTCCGCGGAAAAGGTACAGGTAGAATACACCATTCTGCCACCGGGACGGAGCATTTGCGCCGCGCAGTCCAATATTTCATCCTGCCTGGCGGCACACAGCGCTACGTTATCCGGACTCCACTCCTCACAGGCTGTTTCGTTTTTACGGAACATCCCTTCTCCGGAGCAAGGTGCATCCACCAGGATTTTATCAAAATACCCGGGAAACAATTCTCTCAGGCGCTCCGGTGTCTCATTGGCAACACAGGTGTTTCGAATGCCTAAGCGTTCTACATTTTCCGACAGTATTTTGGCCCTCGCCGGATGAATCTCATTGCACAGGAGAAAGCCCTTCCCCTTCAGCATGGCCGCCAGCTGCGTACTTTTCCCCCCGGGCGCGGCGCACAGGTCAAGCACTCTGTCCCCCGGCTCCGGCCTTAAAAGCCCTGCCGGTGCCATGGCGCTGGGCTCCTGAATATAATACAGACCCGCCGCATGGTAAGAATGCTTTCCCGGCTGCAGAGGCGCCTCATAATAATAAGCGTTCTCTGCCCAGGGCACCGGGGTCAGACCTGCAGTCCCCGCCAATGCCTCCGCCGCAGTGCGTCCTCCCTCTCCGGCCTTCAATACATTCAACCGCAGGGCCTGATACCTTTGGTCTTCCAATGCCGCCAGGAATTCTTCGTATTCGTCTCCCAGCATCCCCCGCATTCTATCCAGAAAATCTTTCGGAAACATTCTCCCGCCCTGCCCCCTTCAGCTGATTTTTCTCTGCATGTCCATATTATCTGCATTATCGTCATATACTTATATTTTCACAGATTTCGCTGAAAGTCAACGAGTATTCAAATACTTTTCCACCGCCTTCACCCGGGATCTTCCTCTGCTGCCAAGCGTAATCTCCCGCAGCGCTTTTGCCCTGCCCTCCCTGCGGGCACGCAGATGAACGGCTATCGTCACCCCAAAGCTGATCAGCAGAAAAGCATAAAAGCTGATTCCCCTGGAAACCAGCATGGCAGGCATCACCAGCTCAGTTCCGAATACCTGCCCAAAGGCTTTCACAAAACCGCCTTCTGCGGCACCTACGGCTCCCGGCAGCGGCAGATTGCATACCGCCAGTGTCAGCAACGCCTGGAGCCCTGCTATCTGCACCCAGTCCGATCCGCTTAAGCCGAATGCCAGGTACACGGTCCATGGCACAGAGAACAGCAGGCCCTGCTGCACCAGACATAACAGAAGCACCCTCGCCGCCAGACCAGGATTACGCTTCATGCAGTCTGCTCCCGATCTGTATTCCTGCAGCAACTTTTCCAGGTCGGTTTCTGCAGCTTCCGGATTACGCAAAATGCCCACACGGATTAAAAGCTTCAGCACGGCCCTGCAGATCCTCCGGGAAGGACCCGGCAGAAACATAAGCATCACCATACCCAAAGTCAGCAGCAGCATCATAACCGCTCCATAGAGCAGCAGAATCCACAGTCCGCCCTCTGCCGCCGCCCGGACCGAAGGAATCAGCAGCCAGCAACCCACACCCCAGAGCAGGGCGGCCACCTGATAGCAGGAGGCAATCAACATCATGTTTAACGTGCCATGGGCCACCGGAACCTCGTCTTTGCTCATATAATAGATCTGTGCCGGCTGGCCGCCCGTTGCGGAGGGTGTGATGGAACTGACATAAAATCCCACAAAGGAATAGCCCAGGCAATGCCGCCAGGAAATCCTATGTCCAAGATGCCGCATAATCTGCCAGGTACACAATGCCTCACATCCCACATAGCCAAACATCATAGCCAGCCCGGGCAGAAGAAGCCAGGGATTCAGATGCTTCAGATTTGACCATAAAACACTTATCGGCTGACCCTTCAGCAGAATGCTTCCTGTCAAGGCCATCAGCGCCAGCAGCAGCAATATTCCCAGCCTGTTTTTCTTTCCCTGTATCATGCCGCCACCCCCTGCGATCCGGCAATCACGGCGATGAGGCGGTTTAATGCCTCCGCCTCCAGCTGCTGCTTCACCTTTGCCATACGGGCGGCCGCCCGGGCCAATCCCTCTTTGTCCGCCAGAAGCTCCCGGATCTCTTCCGCGCAGTCCTGCCGGTCCGCTACCCAGCCAATCCCCTGTTCTACAATCCAACGTGCATTATTGCATTCCTGACAAAGTGTGGGTGGCCAGGAATAAACGGGCACCTGGGCATGAATACTTTCAAAGAGGGTTATGCCGCCCGGCTTCGAGATGATCATATCAGCCTTCGCCAGATACTCCCATACCTGATCCACATATCCCAATACCTCAATATTCTCCCAGCGCCCGGCCAGTCTGCGGAACAGCTTTTCATTATGTCCTGTAATGATCGTAATATGGACATTGGCAATCCTGTGCAGGGTTTCATAAAATGCTTCGTCTGTGGGCAGGAGTCCCAATCCTCCGCCCATGATCAAAAGCTCCGCCTGCTCCCGTTTCCGGTTATCCGGTATGGCCCTTTTCTCAGCCAGGCCGCGAAATTCCTCCCCCACAGGGATTCCCGTGACGCAGATCCTGGCAGAGGAAACTCCCTTTTCTTCCAGGCTCCTTTTTACTTCCGGGCTGGGTACCAAATAACAGTCCGTATTGCGGTTGATCCATTCCGGGTGGGAAGAAATATCCGTAATACAGGTGATAAGAGGCAGGTCCAGATAACAGTTTTCCTGTCCTGCAGCCTCCCCTTTCAGCCGCGACACGATCTGGGCACACAGAGGATGTGTGGCGATCACGGCGTCCGGCCGGTACTGTTCCAGAAGCTCCACCAGTTTATCCAGAAACAGTCCCTCCAGAGGAGGACGCGTATCTGCATGCCCCCTGGACGTAAGCTTATAATAGGTATTAAACAAATGATTTCCGTGAGTTACCATCAGATGAAAGAATCTGTATAATGTCCCGGAAGCATTCGGCATAACGTAAGCCGGAAAATCCTCCACAGCAACGACTGCATGCGGAAATCTCCGCAGAAGCTGCTGCCGCAGAGACTGAGCGGCAGCCAAATGGCCCATGCCAAACCTTCCCGTTAAGATTAAGATATTCATGTTTTCCTCTCATTCCGCCGCATTGACGGCACAGATTACTTTGTATGGAATAAAGTATATCTGCTTATTCTGAAAATAAATAAGGGGAAAAACGAAAAAAAATTTAAAGAAAAACCAACTTATACTTTAAAACGGTATCCTACACCCCAGATCGTCTCAATATACTGGGGCTTCGCGGTATCGACCTCGATCTTCTCCCGGATTTTCTTGATATGCACCGTAACGGTGGCAATGTCACCGATAGAATCCATATCCCAGATCTCCCGGAACAACTCTTCCTTGGTATACACGTGGTTCGGATTCTCCGCCAGAAAAGTCAGCAGGTCAAATTCCTTTGTGGTAAAAGTCTTCTCCACCCCGTCCACATAAACCCTACGAGCCGTCTTGTCGATACGGATGCCGCGGATCTCCACAATATCGTTCTGAGGTCGCTGATTGGTTCCTACCAGCCGTTCATACCTTGCCATATGCGCTTTCACTCTTGCCACCAGCTCACTGGGGCTGAAGGGCTTGGTCATATAGTCGTCCGCGCCAAGGCCCAGTCCACGGATCTTGTCAATATCCTCCTTCTTGGCGGACACCATAATAATCGGAATGTTCTTCTCCTCTCTGATCCTTCGGCATACCTCAAAGCCGTCCATCCCGGGCAGCATCAGATCCAGAATCACCAGATTATAATCTCCTGACAGCGCCGTTGTCAGCCCCTCGTCACCGCTGCTGCAGATGTCCACCTGAAAATCCGACAGCTCCAGGTAATCTTTCTCCAGATCCGCAATTGCAATCTCGTCCTCAATAATTAAAATTCTGCTCATCCTTACCTCCATCGCAAAACGGCATCTATTCCGTTTGCAGCTCAATATACTTTCTTAACACAAAGTGTATACAAGTCCCTTCGCCTTCCCTGCCGGTAGCCCAGATATAGCCCCCGTGGTCCTCTATGATCTTCTTCACAATGGAAAGTCCGATGCCGCTTCCGCCCTGGGCGGAATTTCTGGAGGCATCCGTCCTGTAAAATCTCTCAAATATTCTGCCCATATCCTTCTGGGCAATTCCCTTTCCGTTATCCTCAATCTCAATGCGGACAGAATCCACCTCGTCCAAAACACGAATATCAATGACTCCATGCGGTTTATCCATATACTTGACACTGTTGCTGATAATATTATTGATAACCTTCTTCATCTGCTCCGGGTCGGCAATCACCACTGTATCGGGAGCGGCCAGATTGGAATAATTCAGCTCTATCCCTCGCTGCTCCATATCCATTCCCACCTCTTCCACACAGTCCCCAAAATAGTCTGCCACATTAATACGATGAAAATTATACGGAATCCTGTTATTGTCAATACCGGAATAATAAGTCAGCTCATTAATCAGGCGCTCCATGTCGTTAGCCTTGCTGTATATAGTCTTTACATACTTGTCCATCTTTTCCGGGGTGTCAGCCACGCCGTCCATAATCCCCTCCATATAGCCCTTGATGGCAGTAATAGGCGTCTTCAGATCATGGGAAATATTACTGATCAGTTCCCGGTTCTGCTTTTCGTTTTCCTGATTTTCCTCGGTAGATTCTTTCAGCCTCAGGCGCATATCTTCATAATTGCGGTACAGGTCTCCGATCTCACCCCTTATATCCGTTTTCAGCGCGTATTCAAAATTCCCTTCTTTGATCTCCCTCATGGCGCTGTTCAGCTCGGTGACAGGATAAAATACACCCTTATGAATCCACCTGGTCAGCATGAAGCTGGTAAAGATCAGGATAAAAAAGATCGCCACCAGCATATCAACCAGTAAACGCTTTGAAATCAGTGAATTAGCCCGGGTCACCACAAAAATGCTTCCTTCGGCTCCGTCCGGAAACAGAAAATCCATCTGCTTTACAAATTTGTTATGCTCTCCGTAATAAATGCCGGATCCCTCCGAAAGGGATGCGTCACCGTAACCGGGAAGCCCCGGCAGAATGACCCGGGCGTTCTCCGCATTTCCGGCATAATAAAGCTCCCCGTCCTTCCGCACAATAATGTCCGTGGATTTCCTGGCAATCTCGCGGTTGACCCAGCTTAAATATTCCTTATCCGCCAGTCTGGAAACATCCGTCTGTTCCTGCTCCTTCAGCACGGTGAACGTCTTATCCGTAGCCTCCACCAGCTCCTGCATGTTCTCATAGCTCAGTTCGGCCATGGGCCGGCCCCTCTGCGCATTTGTCAGATACAGTCCAATCCCGCAAAACGCAACAGCCGTCAGGATCAGAGGCAATAATATAATTGTAATAAAGGTGACTCGAAGTCTTGTTTTAAACCTCATGGATTTTCATTCCTCTTCGGCTATTATACCACCCTTTTTGTGAAAAAGTGTAAATTCAGGAAAATATTATCATTAAAAAAATCTAAACTTAAATTTTCCTTATGATTTTGCAGATTGCTCTTTACCTTTTCTGCCGGAGGATTATAATAAAACGTATGAACAATGTTATCTATATTATATTTCGAAAGGTGCCACCATCTTGAGTGAAAAAATACTGATTGTAGACGATGAAACGGAAATTGCAGACCTGGTGGAGGTCTATCTGCAGAATGAAGGCTATCAGGTGTACAAGTTTTACAATGCCGCCGAGGCTTTTGCCTGTGTGGAAAACGAAGAGGCAGACCTTGCCATCCTGGATGTTATGCTGCCGGATATGGACGGCTTCACCCTCTGCCGGAAAATCAGAGAAAAATATCTCTTTCCCATCATCATGCTCACGGCAAAGGTAGAGGACATGGACAAAATCACCGGGCTTACCCTGGGAGCGGACGACTATATCACCAAACCTTTCAATCCCCTGGAGCTGATCGCCAGAGTGAAAACCCAACTGCGCCGGTACACGCGCTACAACGTGCCGGGGACACCTGCTGCCGGGCAGGAAATCGATATTCGCGGACTCCATATTTCTAAAAGCAGCCACAAATGCAGCCTAAACGGCACAGAACTGACCCTGACACCCCTGGAATTCAACATTCTCTGGTATCTCTGCGAACACCGGGGCAATGTGGTTGCCTCTGAAGAGCTTTTTGCCGCTGTCTGGGGAGAAGCATACCTGGACAGCAACAACACCATTATGACACATATTGCAAGGCTCAGGGAGAAAATGCAGGAACCGGCAAGAAAACCGAAATATGTCAAAACAGTCTGGGGGGTGGGCTATACCATTGAGTGACGAAAACTTATTCCAACCGATACGCGGGCCGAAAAAACCACATAAGCCTCTCAGCGAATCCAGCAGACGGACATCCACACAGACACTTATGCAGTACGCCCTCTCCTTGGCCCTCTTCGTGAGTATTTTCGGCGCACTTCTGCTGCTGGCCCTGCAGCTCTATGGTTATTACCGGTATCTTACGAATGACAAATCCAGCTTCATTTTCTGGATTGCCCAGATCGTCCGGGAAACCTTTTTATTCTGGGTTATCCTGATCTGCGCTGTGGGCTGGATTGTCATAACCAGACGGTTCATATGCAGACCTCTGCGCTATCTGGATGAAATTATCGCAGCGGCAGAACAGCTTGCGGCGCCTTCTGACACGCCCGTCATCTTGTCCCCGGATTTGCAGGACATCCAGAATAATCTGAATCTGATACGAGAACAGGCCTTGCGCAGTGCCATTCTGGCAAGGGAAGCGGAGCAGCGTAAAAATGATCTCGTGGTCTACCTTGCCCACGACCTGAAAACGCCTCTGACCAGTGTCATCGGCTATCTGACCCTGCTGCGGGACGAGCCTCAGCTGTCCCCGGAATTCAGAGCCCGTTATACCGGAATTGCCCTGGATAAATCCCTGCGGCTGGAAGATCTGATTAATGAATTTTTTGATATTACAAGATTTAATCTTACCACCCTGACCCTGGAAAAAGAGACAGTGCATTTAAGCCGTATGCTGGAACAGATTACCAGTGAATTCCTGCCCATTCTGGCGGAAAAGGATCTTCACTGGCAGACCAGGCTTGAACCGAATGTAGAGCTTGTCTGTGACCCGGCCAAAATGGAACGGGTATTTGACAACCTGATTCGCAACGCCGTTAATTACGGCTACCCCGGCACGGAAATCCTGCTGTCTCTGGAATCCTCCGCACGCCGGATCATTATTACTGTCAGCAACCACGGCAAAACCATTCCGCCGGACAAGCTGAACCGCATTTTCGAGCAGTTCTTCCGCCTGGATTCCTCCAGGGCTACCGCCACCGGCGGCGCAGGCCTGGGACTGGCCATTTCCAGGGAAATCGTGGAACTTCACGGAGGATCCATCTCCGCCGCCAGTGAAAACGAGCGCATTACCTTTACGGTGGAGTTACCCACGGACTGAAAATGTCCGGGACTGAAAATGTACGGGATCAAAAATGTACGGGACCGTAAAATACCTGAGACCGAAAAACAGCCCGTCAGAAATTTGTAAGATTTTCTACCGAAATTCTCACTACTTGAGAAATAGAAGCGAAATATATAAATCGTCCTGTTTTGATACACTCTTTGTATCGGACAGGACGTTTTTTGTCTGTAACAAATACAGAGAGCCAAATGAATGCTCTCCACTATGAGCAAGAAAGGAATTTCCCATGAACACTATTATGAATAACGAAAAACAAAACGTACTCATTTTTTTCGGAGGCTGTTCCTCCGAGTACAGCGTCTCCCTCTCCTCCGCTTCCGGCGTGATCCTGAATCTGGATCATGACCGTTATGAGCCGGTTACCGTAGGCATTACCCGGGAGGGAAAGTGGTATTACTATACCGGCTCCACAGAAGAAATCCTCAATGATACCTGGCAGGATGAAAAATTCTGTACACCCTGTGTCCTTTCCCCCAGCCGGGGAGACCGCTGCCTGTTCCTGCTGAAGGAAACCGGAGCGGAACGGATTCCCGTAGACATTGCCCTCCCCGTGCTTCACGGCAGAAATGGCGAGGACGGCACTCTTCAGGGGCTGCTGGAGCTGGCAGGCATTCCTCTGGCGGGCTGCGGTACTCTCTCCTCCGCCCTGTGCATGGACAAGGACCGTGCACATCGCCTTGTCAGCCTGGCAGGAATCCGGGTGCCAGGCTCTCTGGTTCTGAGTACGCCGATACCTGCCGCTTCCGATCTTTCCCGGGAGATCTGCTATCAGGGCTTAGGCTATCCCCTCTATGTCAAACCCGTTAAAGCCGGTTCCTCTTACGGTGTTACAAAGGTAAACACACCTGACGAGCTGCAGGACGCCGTTTTATTGGCTTTCCAATATGACAACCTGGTGATCCTGGAGGAAAATATTGAAGGCTTCGAGGTAGGCTGTGCCGTGCTGGGCAGTTCCCGGCTGACAGTAGGAGAAGTAGATGAGATTCAGCTTACGGGGGGATTCTTTGATTTTACGGAAAAGTACACTCTGAAGACCTCTTCCATCCACGTGCCCGCTCGAATCAGCCCGGAAAAATCTGCGGAGATCAAGGAAGCTGCCATACGAATCTACCGTGCCCTGGGCTGCAGCGGCTTTGCCCGGGTGGACATGTTCCTGACTCCCACCGGAGAAATCGTTTTTAACGAGGTCAACACCATACCCGGCTTCACTGCCCACAGCCGTTACCCGGGTATGATGAAAGCGGCAGGATACACCTTTACCGAAATTCTCACCATGATCCTGGAGGATGCACTATGCTCACACTGACAGATAAAAATATACACCGAGGCAGCCTGATACTGGTAAACGAGCAGTATGGTATTGAAGGCAAACCGGAGGATCTTCTGGTGCCTGCCTGTGACCGGGTCCCGGAGGTACTGCTGCTAAGATGCGCCGCCACCCTGCTGAATGAGCTAATGCAGGAAATTCAAGGCTGGGACCACATCGTCCCCGTCAGCGGCTACCGCTCCTTGGAAGAACAGCAACAGATCTGGGACGATTCCCTCCGGGAAAACGGGGAAGCCTTTACCCGGAAATATGTAGCTCTTCCCGGCCACAGCGAGCACCAGACCGGACTTGCCATAGACCTGGCCTTAAAGCAGGAAAATATAGATTTTATACGCCCGCATTTCCCCTACAGCGGCATCTGTCAGATTTTTCGGGATAAGGCGCCGAAATATGGCTTTATCCTCCGTTATCCTGCGGAAAAAGAAAACATTACCGGTATCGGCCATGAGCCTTGGCACTTCCGCTATGTAGGCGCCCCCCATGCCCAGATCATGACAGATGCCGGACTGACACTGGAAGAATACACGGATTTTGTCAGACAGTTTTCCTACGGAGACAGGGCGTACCTGACCCGAAGCGGATCCCGGGATGTCCGCATCTGCTATCTTTCCGCCCTCCGGGAGGCGGCCGTCTCCGGAAATACTCCCTGTACCGTTTCCGGCAACAACGTCGACGGCTTTATTCTCACGGAATATTTAAGCCGTGGCTGACCGTGCTCCGTTTCCTTCAGCGGGATACTTGACTATGAATGGAGAATTATCATGAAAACACAAAGATACTACGGCTGGACCGACCATTTCCGCCTGATCGCCGCCCTGCTTGTCATCGCAATCCATACATCACCCCTGTCCTCCCTGAGCGGGGACGCAGACTTCTTTTTCACCAGAGTACTGGCCCGGGTTGCAGTCCCTTTCTTTTTTATGGTCACGGGACAGTTCATCCTGGGACCCCTCTTTTCCTCAGATCCGGCCGTGACACTCTGCCCCCCCCATTCGCCAAAGAGCCCTGCCGGGAACGCCCTGAAACGCTGCCTTTTAAAGCTGTGCGCTCTCTATGGCATATCCATCCTGCTTTATCTGCCTCTGGGAATCTACGCCGGGCACTTCCGGAATATTTCTTTTACGGAGGTGCTGAAAATGTTATTATTTGACGGCACCTTTTATCATCTCTGGTATTTCCCTGCCTGTATTCTGGGGGTACTTACGACGGGTCTTATGAGCCGTATTTTCAGCCTGCGTGGAGCCACCGTCCTTTCCGCCTTCCTCTATGCCGCCGGCCTTCTGGGAGACAGCTATTTCGGGCTCGTTGAGAAAATACAATTTCTTCATACCCTATATGAGGGCATGTTCCGCTTCTTCTCCTACACCAGAAACGGCCTTTTTCTGGCGCCCCTGTTCCTGCTGCTGGGCGTATGGGCCGGAAAATTGTATCCTGCAGACGGAGGATACCCGGTAAGCAGCCTTACGGCGCACCCCGTTTCCCTACCGGAACAAACAGATCAGCCGTCCGCTTTCACAGCAGCCATATCCCTTATCCTTTCCTTTGCGGCCATGACGGCGGAAGCCTTCCTTCTGCGCCGTTTTGAGCTGCAGCGCCATGACAGCATGTACATCTTCCTGGTGCCTACGGTGTTTTTCCTTTATCTGCTGCTGTTGTTCCTGCCCGCAGTTCCTTCCCGCAAGAGCCTGCGCACAGCCGCCATGTGGATTTATATTCTGCATCCTGCGTTCATTGTCGTGGTCCGGGGCATGGCAAAGGTACTGCACCTTACCCCCCTTTTGATTGACAACAGCCTGCTGCATTATCTGGCCGTGGCGACGTTGGCTTCCGGGACCGGGCTGCTTTTGGCATGGCTTACCGATAAAGTAATTCAGAAAAAAGCCCGCATATCCGCCGCAGACATGCCCGGCACCGTGCAGGACTCATACCCTGCCGCTTCCTGCACCGCTCACCGGGCTTGGATCGAGCTGAATTCCGAAGCTTTAGGACACAACGTCCGTTATCTGCAGTCCCTTCTTCCTGAAGGGTGCCGGCTGATGCCCGCGGTAAAAGCTAATGCCTACGGCCACGGCGCAATTCCCATCACAGGGGAATTAAACCGCCTGGGTATCCGTTCCTTCTGCGTCGCCTGTGCGTCGGAAGGAATCGAGCTGCGGAAGGCCGGCATAAAAGGAGAAATCCTGATCTTAGGCTACACCCCGCCGGAACAACTCCCCCTGCTGCACCATTACCGTCTCTCCCAGACTATCCTGGATTACGCCTATGCGGAAACCCTGAAGCAAAGCGGTGTCCGGCTACATGTGCATATCGCCGTTGACACCGGAATGCACCGGGTAGGAATACGTTGTGAGGATACGGAACAGATTGCCGCCGTATATGCGTTTCAAAATCTTACAGTAGACGGAATTTATACCCATCTGTCAGCCTGCGACTCCGGCTCTCCTGAAAGCCGCACCTTTACAGAGTACCAGATCGCTGCATTCTATCAGGTAACAGAGTTATTGCAGGCAAACGGCTGCCCTTGCAGGGGAGTGCATCTGCTTTCCAGCTACGGCATCTTAAACTACCCTGAGGCCGCCGAAGATTATGTGCGTCCGGGCATTGCCCTTTACGGGCTGCTAAGCAGTGACGAGGACTCCCGCCTCTCTCCTCTCCGCCCCGTGCTGTCCCTGAAGGCCCGGGTGGTTTCTGTTCGTACCCTGTACCAGGGGGAATCCGCCGGATACGGGCTAGCCTATACCGCAAAACGCGATATGAAGCTTGCTGTTCTCTCCATCGGCTATGCAGACGGACTGCCCCGAACCCTTTCCGGCGGAAACGGCAGAGTCCTGATCCATGGATACAGCGCGCCCATCCTGGGCCGTATCTGCATGGATCAGACCCTGGTGGACGTGAGTGGGATCCCGGATGGAGAAATAGCCCAGGGGGACACCGCCGTACTTATCGGCCGCTCCGGTACACAGGAAATCACCGCCGGAGAGCTTGCCGATCAATGCGGCACTATTACCAATGAGATTTTAAGCCGGCTGGGGGCACGGCTGGATCGGGTTGTTTTATAGTCCGGCGGCAGGATCCTGAAACACATCATATTGCGGCAGATATTGGTGGCTGCCCGGATCAGCCATGCTTTTCCGTGCTCCTCATCATGAAAATCCGGCTTCTTTTCCAGGTACCGGCAAAAGGTATCCTGAACGGCATTCTGGACATCCTGTTCATTACACAGGATCACGATACAGATTTTATAGCGCATGTCGCTGTATCTGGTGACAATAAAACTTGACATTTCAAGGGAAATCTGTATAATGAAATCAGTAACAATTACTGATTTCAGAAAGTGAGGGAACAGTGGCTACACTGAAACACAGCAGGCAGCGGGATTTAATCAAGGATTTCCTGATGACGAGAAAGGATCATCCCACTGCAGATGTAGTATATATGAATGTGCGCCAGCAGGATCCTAACATCAGCCTGGGAACTGTATACCGCAATCTGACTCTTCTGGCAGAAATCGGGGAAATACAGCGGCTGCGGGTAGGTGACGGGGTGGATCATTTTGATGCCGACACTTCTCCCCATTATCATTTCGTCTGTTCGGAATGCGGCTGTGTCATGGATCTGAAGATGGACAGTATTGAAGGGATCACGGAAATCGCAGGTGCCAATTTTGACGGATATATTGCCGGGCACATCACTTATTTTTACGGTGTTTGTGGAGACTGCGCAAGGCTGAAGGCTTCACAAAACGCTTAAGCGGCGTCTGATCCTTTAGACAGCCTGCTCAAAAAATTATCAAATACCCTTACGCAGATGCCGGACAGGCAGAACGTTGGTCACGGTTGCTGCTGCAGGGATAAAATAAGAAGGAGAGAAAAATTATGAAGTATGTATGTCAGGTATGCGGTTATGTTCACGAAGGAGATCAGCCCCCTGCTGAGTGCCCTATCTGCCACGCACCCGCTGAGAAGTTTACCGCTCAGAGCGGGGAAAAGACCTGGGCTGCCGAGCATGTTGTAGGCGTTGCACAGGGCGTCCGCGAAGATATTATCAAGGATCTCCGCGATAATTTCAACGGAGAATGCTCCGAGGTAGGTATGTATCTTGCAATGGCAAGGGTTGCCTTCAGAGAGGGCTATCCCGAGGTAGGCATGTATTATGAGAAGGCAGCTTATGAAGAGGCTGAGCACGCTGCCAAGTTCGCAGAGCTGCTGGGCGAGGTAGTTACCGATTCCACCAAAAAGAACCTGCAGATGCGTGTAGATGCCGAGAACGGCGCCACTGCAGGCAAGACTGATCTGGCTAAGAGAGCAAAGGAGCTGGGCCTGGATGCGATCCATGATACGGTTCATGAGATGGCCCGTGACGAGGCTCGACACGGAAAAGCTTTTGAAGGACTTCTTAATAGGTACTTTGGCTGATCATAAACGCTGTAAAATTAAAATTTTTAAGGATTTAGGGGGTATGCTGGAGCAATCCGACATACCCTTATTTTTGTGCAAGCGGCTGTGTCTGGATGAGGGTTTAAAAAAGAGATAAGCCTTAACTTATCTCTCTTGGGTATTGCAATTAACAAACCGGAAGCTGACGTTCCGGAAAAGGAAACAGGAAGTGACAAACTTGGAATTGAGAATTGCTGCTTTTTAAGGGAAATATTAGCTGTTATAAAGTGTTATTAAAATATCCGCTAACCCTTGAAAACACTACGGTTTTCACAAGTAAACTTTCCCTTATCGTTTCCCTTGTATTATATCTTCCCACAGGGCATTGCGAACCCTGATAAGGGAAAAAATGAGGGAAGCAAAATCGCATAACAAATTATAACAAAATACATATAGGATATGAAGAACTGATTGAAATGCTTTCAATAAAAAGAGGACAGATAAAAATGAATATGATATTGTCAATATTATCTATGCAACATACAATATCCACCATAACAACATTGATGTAAAGTGAAAGAAGGGTAAAAACTCCCTCTTGCTCTGAACGTGCCTCCCTTTTCATACGCAAAAACCGAATAAGAAAGGACAGGGACAGTTTTCTTATCCGGTGCTCCTATACGCAGGAGAAACCTTCTGATTAACTGTGTATCCTCTTTCTTATCCGGTCTTATACCTACACCCACAAGTCTTCCAATAAATCAAAATACAAACTAACAGAAATAAATAAGTTTATCAAGACGATATTACACTTTGTTTCGGTACGATTAATTGCATAATTACTCCTGTAATTAACGGTCTGTTTGCAATGTAGTAGTTACAAGCTTCATACTTTAGAAAGTTGCCCTGCCTCCATTGTAAAGACAGCCGCATATTTTTGTATGGCTTCGGGTGCGAGACGGTGAGTGACGCTGATACAGGTGATATTTTCTAAGGACAAAATACTGTGTTCCACTGCATTTGCGGTTTCTTCATCCAACGCCGAGGTTGCTTCATCCATTAGTAATATGTCTTTGCCGCTTAACAATGCTCTGGCAATGGCTATGCGCTGACATTCACCACCCGAGAAATTGCTCCCGTTTTCTGTGACTAAGGTATCATGCCCTTGCGGTAAGGCAGCAACAAATTCGGTCAGCCCCGCTTTCTTGACAGCCTCCATTATCTCTTGCTCTGTGTAGGATTTCCACATGGTGAGGTTGTTGCGAATACTGTCATTGAATAGGAAGGTATTTTGATGAATCATAGCAATTTCATCAGGAAAGGCTTCTCTTCCATCAATGCAAATATGCCCGTCAAATCCAGTATAATATCCTGCAATGAGTTTTAAGAGCGTGCTTTTTCCGCTTCCACTTTTTCCGATAATGGCATATTTTTTCCCCTTTTCAAAAGCAGCAGACACATTTTCTAAAACACTTCTGTCCGCATATCGAAAGCTTATGTCCTGCAGAGATATACGACTTTCCAGTGAGTGCACTGTACTTTTTTCAGCTATTTCCGGACAGGAAAGGTTACGCAAGGTTTCCAACACAGGCTTTGCGGACTTTAGCTCACTAATCTTCGCAGACAGTTCAAAAGCAGGTGAAATGACTTGCCCAGTAAGCTGGGTTACCGCTACAATGCTACCGATGGTGATATACCCCTTGACCGCAAAGAAACCAGCCAGACCCATAACTAAAAATTGCACGGCAACAGACGATAGTGTGGTCAGACCATACAATTTCCCCATCAAAGATGAAAAATGCTCCTTGCTGCTCTCTAAATGTTTGGCGCTTGAGGAAAACTGAGGGAGCACTTCCCCCGCAGCATGATAGGTCTTTATCACTTCATAACCATTTAGCAAATCATTGACTTTCTCATTATAAACAGTGGTCGTATCCATAACTGTTTTCTGTGCCTTGCCCAACGCCTTTGTAAAAAGGCGCGGCAGTAAGCTTGGGATTGCCGTAGCCACAATGGAAATAACCGCTATCAGCGGGTTCATACATAAAAGAACAACAATGGCAAGCACAATACATATGACAGAATCCAAAATTGAAATGCGGTTTTTCAGTACCTTTTCCTCAATAATGGAAAAGTTTTGATTAAATGCCGTCACATAGGATGCACTGCCCGCTTTCTCGTAGTCGGCAATGCCTGTCTGTAACGTACCATTTGCCAGCGTTTCACGCATCTGTAGCAGATATTTCCGAATGTAATAGGCTTTGTAACGGTTAGATAAATAAACAAGTATGCCCATACAGACAGCATAAAGAATACTGACCATCAAAATATCCTGCAAATAACGAGGGTCTTTGCTGATAATGGAATTTTCCGCTGCATCAATCAAAGCATTTAGCAGGACTGCAACACCAACAGTTGCCATATTTACCAGTAGTTGTAAAAAAAATAGCGGGATTTGCTCCCATTTTATTTTTCTCATAATCATCTCTCCCAGACTTATTTTGAATGTGGGCTGCCGGGATTGGCATCCCCATTTTGGTGAATACGCAAGAAGCCATTACATCCTGACAATGATGATAATAACCATGCCGCATTCCTCCTTTCTGCTTCACAACTGAAGTATAGCGGAAAAAATGCGGCATTCCCATATCGCTCCATGTATAATTTTAACTTACATCATTTGATAAATTTTTATCCAAATATTCCTGCACCAAATCTGCCATGTTGTTTTTTCCAATAAGCCGCATATAGGGAATCAGTGCCTCCATACGTGTGCGGCTCTCCTGGTTTTTTCCCATATTGCTCAAAATCTGTGCAATTCCAAATTCAATCTCTGGGAGCATAAACTGTTCTGTACCGCCTATGCTGAGTTCCTCTGCTTTTTTTGCGTAGAGAAGAGCTTCTTGGTAACGCCCCTCATCTCGCATTATCTGACCTAAATTATGCGCTAGGTTGATTTGAAAAACTTTATATTCAGAAAGGCGGCTTCGGTTTCGATCCAGTGCAAACATAATCTCTTCGCCTGTTCTAATCGCTTCTAAATTTTTTCCTGCCATGTATTTTGCTGTTGTCAGCATGACAAGAAGATTTACCTCTGTGGGAGAAAGCAGTTCACTGCGGCAGTCGTTCAGATCAATGTTTGGCTTTGTTAGACGTAAGGCATTTACTAATTCTGTTTCTATATTTTCGTTTGCTGCACCGTCCTGCATACTAATCGCTGCATAAAGCATTTTTGTATGTTGAAGATTGACAGAATCCATTTTTTTCGTGGAAAGTTGCTGCAAGGCTGTCCTCGCCTGTACAAAATCACCAGCCGAAACTTGTGCAGCAATTTCTTTCAATGTTCTATGTAATGACGCTTGACATTCGTTTTCGTAATAAACATTGCAGAGCTGATAAGTGCCTGTGCCAAGACGTTCCAAAAGTTGCTCTAAGACTTTGCCTGATGGCATCTGGTTCCCGTTTTCAATGCGAGAAACCGAAACGGGCGAACAGATACCGTCTGCCAGTGCCTCCTGTGTCATTCCTGCCTTCTTGCGTAAATGATAAATGATTTCACCTAAGGTATTTTTTTCTCTTTTCTCCACAGATTTTATAACATCCTTTCCTTTCTGTGCGGCGTTTGGAGCATATATATTCGCACTTTTATTCTATTATCTTCATTATAACATACCCCATTCTGTGGAAACAGTGGTTTTTCTGCATTAGAATAAATATTTTTTCAATTGCTCAAGCAATGAAAATGAATCCGCCATCATAATCAAAAAATACCTATAACATATAAGAAAGATTTGAAACAAGGTATATATTTATATCCCATTATTAAATAAAACTATTAATCATACATATACACTGCTGCTAACAGTTAATCCATAGCGGCAGTATATATGTTGGGAAACCCTATCATCTCGCTCCTTTATCCCTACTTTTTGAAATCTGTTTCGCTCGTCTGTCCGCATTTTCTCTTTGATAATTCTGTAACCGTTTGGATATGCTTTTTTCCTGTCTTTGAGCTTTTTCACCGTATCTTTCTTCCCACCTATCCGATTTGTCCCGATAATCAGCATTAGCTGTTTTAGCGGCGGCAAAGACCTTGTAGAAATCATGCACCGTTTGGAATCCATACCGTTTGACTATCCCCGACAGACCGACTTTCAGAAGGTCTATTTCCTCGTTCTTGCGGTCAATCCTGCTTTGCAGT
>CANPOY010000041.1 GCA_947575805.1 uncultured Lachnospiraceae bacterium | reverse complement strand
GGCGGGCTTAGAGCCCGCGTCCCGAGCCACCCGTTTTACGGGTGGGGGCGACTGATTCGGAAATATTTTTGATGTCTGCGGTAATAGTATTTCTAGGGTTCATCTCGTACATAAATCCAATCACTAAGCCAAGTGGCAGTGGAAAAATTGTATAATCGTTTGTACACTTTTCCGTTTTCAACTTTAGTGACCCACGAAATTACATCTTTCATAGGCATAATCTCCGACTCCTGTGAGACTGCTGCCTGAGTGGTGAGAGCCGTTGCCGGACTGCACAGAATGGCAAAAGCCATACAGATCACACTGCAGATGGTTGCAAGCCTGCTTTTCCTTTTATTCATAGAATCCTCCATTCCGAGAACATTTTACAGAAAATCAAACAACCGGCTGTTTCCGTAAAAGTCTCTTTTTATATTGTATAGTATACTATCATTATACCGGATAACGGGGATTGGTAAATAGAGCAAAGGTATGTCGCAAAAAGGGAAACTTATAATTGACAGGTATAACATGATCTGATACAATAAATATACATATCTGGGAAATATTTCAAACCATTTCGGTTAACGATCCCTGTATGAAAATGGAATAAGAACATTCCACAAAATATGGCGGATTGCAGGAATGGTATGACAGGAAAGACTGATTGCCTCGGGCAATGAGCGAATGACTTGGAAAGTTGCATTCGTGGGACACCCGGCCAAAGCATCGGGGACATTGAGTTTAGGGCTGACATATGCCTTCTTCCTTCCGTCGAATACGAAAGGAGAAACATATGAAAGAAACAAAAGCAACAAAGTCAATGGAAGAAAGGGTGAGAAAGAAGCTTGCCGAAATGAACCTGTTGGATGATTTCTTATTTGGATCGGTGGTGGCGTACCCTGAGATCGGAGAGAGATTTGTCAGAATCCTGTTGAAAATTATTTTCGGGAGGGAATTCAAGCATTTGTCGGTAACGGCTCAGAAAGTGATTTATGGCACAGACAGGGACCTGCACGGTGCACGGCTGGATGTCTATATCGAGCCGGAGGAGCGGTGCGCAGAGGGAAAAGTAACTGTTTATGATATAGAGCCGGATTGTAAAGACAGTGCAGCAGATATAAAGTGGCTGCCCCGAAGGGTGCGCTTCTACCATGGGAAAATCATAGCAAGCAGCCTTGGCTCCGGGAAGGATTACGAGGAGTTGAAGAATGTTGTGGTTATCATGGTTCTGGCCTTTGACCCGTTCGGACTGGACCGCATGATGTACACCGTGAAAAATCATTGTGTGGAAGAACCGGAGATGGAATATGAGGACGGGGCGTCAACGTTGTTTTTGTATACAAAAGGGACAAAAGGTGACCAAAATGAATCTTTAAAACAGTTGCTGCGCTATATGGAAAAGAGCAGCTTACAGAATGCAGTCAATGATGATCTGAAGGAGGTGCACAGGATGGTAGAAGTTGTAAAAACGGATTCGGGAACATCGATAAGCTGTGTGAGACTGATGGAAAAGCTGGAGAGGAGTAAAGCGGAAGGCGAAGCAATCGGCAAGGCAGAAGGGATAGCGGAAGGCAAGGTGATCGGAAAAAGAAAAGAGCTGGTTACCAGGGTCTGTAAAAAGATGAAGCTGGGCCAGTCGCTGGAAAAGATTGCGGAAGATCTGGTAGAAGATATTTCCGTCCTTGAACCGATTTATCAAGCGGCAGAACAACTTGCCCCTGAGTATGATCCCGAAGCCGTTTTGTATAAACTGGCGGCAAAGGAATGAATGCAATTTAAAAAAATTGCCCGGGCCTTTCTGCTGAGGTAATTTTCTGTATAATGTGATGCTGAACAGATGACGTGTGCCTTGTTCCGGGGATAAGGACGGGCTGATACAAGCAGGGATTTGGCGACAGGAGGCATAGAAAACCGGCAGTATACAGAAAAAATTAAGAAGAAAACAGGTATATTTTTCCTTGTAACAAGGGAGGATTCCTGTTAAACTATAGTACAAAGTGTAAGCAGGAGGATCCAGTATGGAGGAATTGGCGGTATTCGGCGGGACTCCGGTGAGAGAGAAACCGATTTATTATGGAAGACAGTGTATTGAACAGGATGATATAGATGCGGTAACCGAGGTGCTGAAGAGTGACCTGATTACCTGCGGGCCCAAAGTAGAGGCAATGGAGGAAGAGCTTTGCAGGGTAACCGGCGCAAAGCATGCGGTGGTGGTGGCAAACGGCACGGCAGCCCTTCACCTGGCAGCCCTGGCGGCGGGCTTTGGGGCAGGAGACGAGGTGATTGTCAGTTCCGTTACCTTTGCGGCATCTGCCAACTGTGTGCTGTACTGCGGCGCAATGCCGGTGTTTGCGGACATCAGGCCGGATACCTATAATATAGACCCGGAATCTGTGGAAAGGTTGATTACGCCCCGGACGAAGGGGATTGTGGCAGTAGACTTTACGGGCCAGGCGGTGGAGCATGACGCGCTCCGGAAAATCTGTGAGAAGCATAGTTTGATACTGATTGAGGATGCGGCCCATGCAATCGGGACAAAATATAAGGGCAGGCCTGTGGGCAGTATTGCCGATATGACTTGCTTCAGCTTTCATCCGGTCAAGACAGTTACCGCCGGAGAGGGCGGTGCGATCACCACGAATGACGAGCAGCTTTACCGTCGCCTGATGAGAGTGCGCACCCATGGCATCACCAGGAATCGGGAGGAAATGGTACATCCCACAGATGCGCTGTGGTATAATGAGCAGGTGGAGCTGGGTTATAATTACCGGATGACAGATTTTCAGGCAGCGCTGCTGCTGAGCCAGCTATGCAAGCTGCCCAAGTTTTCGGCGCGCAGGAAGGAGATCGTGGCGAGATATGACCAGGCCTTTGGGGAAATGCCGGAAATTGCGGTTCAGCGTGAAATCCCGGAATCAGAGACTACGAGACATCTTTATATCCTGAGATTAAAGCCGGATATGCTGCAATGTGACAGAAGGCAGTTTTTCGATGCTCTTTATGCCGAGAATGTATGTCCCCAGGTACATTATCTGCCGGTTTACCGGCATTCCTATTATGAAAAGCTGGGATATAAGAAAGGCCTTTGTCCCAATGCGGAGAAGTATTATGAGGAAGTGATGAGCATCCCGCTCTATTATTCCCTGACCGACGAGGATGTGGAGGATGTGATCCGCGCGGTGAAGAAAGTGACTGCGTATTACAGAAAATAGTATTATTGCATATTATTTGAAAACGCGGGCGGTATCGGTGAGGTGAAATGGAATGGATAAAATCGCTGTTTTGATTCCCTGTTATAATGAAGAGCAGACGATAGCCAAGGTAGTGGCCGATGTCCGGAGCGCGCTTCCGGATGCGGTGGTGTATGTCTATGATAATAATTCCACGGACAGGACGGCGGCGCTGGCTGAAGCGGCGGGAGCGGTAGTCAGGCACGAATTTAATCAGGGCAAGGGTAATGTAATCCGCAGAATGTTCCGGGAAATTGAGGCGGAATGTTACCTTATGGTAGATGGAGACGATACCTACCCCATGGACTGTGCCCGGGAGATGACAGACAGGGTGCTTGAACACAATGCAGACATGGTGGTGGGGGACAGGCTTTCTTCTACCTATTTTGCTGAGAATAAGCGGCCGTTCCACAATTTTGGCAACAGCCTGATGCGTTTTGGCATTAACAGGCTGTTTCACACGGACATAAAAGACATTATGACGGGATACAGGGCCTTCAGCTATGAGTTTGTAAAGACCTTTCCTGTTTTTTCCAAGGGCTTTGAAATTGAAACGGAAATGACCATCCATGCGGTTAATTATCATATGCAGATAGAAAATGTGGTAGTGGAGTACCGGGACCGGCCGGAGGGCAGCGTCTCCAAGCTGAATACCTACAGCGACGGGATGAAGGTCATACGCAAAATGGTGCAGCTATATAAAAATTACAAGCCGCTTCGTTTCTTCGGGGCAATCTGCCTGCTGCTGGTACTGGTGGCACTGATTCTGATGATTCCTGTTTTCAGGGAGTATTTTATCACGGGGCAGGTGCCCAGGTTTCCCACATTAATCGTCTGCGGCTTTCTGACGCTGGCGGGGATACAGTCTTTTTTTGCGGGCATGATTCTGGATGTGATGGCGGCTAAGGATAGAAGGGATTTTGAGTACAGGCTGAACAGGATCAGTGTGCAAAAAAGAAGCATGTTCGAATGCGAAGGCAGTCATTCGGGCTGATTAAGGAATATGAGGGAAACAATGTGAAAGAGTATAAGGACGACAACGCCGGGATTTACCTGCGGCCTATGGCATATGAGGATACGGATCTGATCGTGTCCTGGCGCAACAGTGATGAGGTACGGAGGAATTTCATTTACCGGCAGCCTTTCACCAGGGAGAGTCATGAGAATTGGATTCGGACCATGGTAGAGACGGGCAGGGCGGTACAGATGATGATCTGCGACTTTGTCACGGACATGCCGTTAGGTTCCGTTTATATCAGAGATATTGACAGGCAGCATAATAAGGCGGAATACGGTATCTTTATCGGAGAGGCGTCTGCAAGAGGCCGGGGTATCGGCACCGCAGCGGCGAAGCTCATGCTGAGGTATTGCTTTGAAGAAGAAGGGCTGCACAGGATTTACCTGCGGGTATTTTCCGATAATCTCCGGGCAATCCGCAGCTATGAGAAGGCCGGATTTATGCGGGAGGGCCTGCTGCGTGACGATGTCTGTATAGACGGAGAGTACAGGGATATTGCATGGATGGCCAGCGTGAAGGGAATGAAGATTATTTAAGTCATTTCCGGAAGAATTTTACGGAGAGGTATAAGGATGAAGAGGGTCAGTTTTGTGATTCCCTGCTATCGCTCGGAGCACACGCTGCCGCGCGTGGTGGCGGAGATTGAAAAGAAGATGGACAGCTTAGGAAAGTATGAGTATGATATTTTCCTGGTAAATGACTGCTCGCCGGACGATACGCTGGGAACGATCAGGAAATTATGCAGGGAGCGCTCTAATATCAAGGGGATTACCTTTTCTAAAAATTTCGGACAGCATTCCGCTCTGATGGCTGGCCTGCGGCATTCCGACGGGGATTATGTGGTTTGCCTGGACGACGACGGGCAGACGCCGGCGGACGAGGTGGACAAGCTGCTGGAAAAGCTGGAGGAAGGATATGATGCGGTTTATGCCAAATACGAGCACAAGCGGCACTCCGCGTTCCGCAATCTGGGCAGCAAGGTGAATGAGCTTATGGCCAGAACCATGCTGGGCAAGCCCGCCAAGCTTTATGTTTCCAGTTATTTTGCCGTTCAGAGGTTTGTGGTGGACGATATGGTGCGGTATGAAAATTCTTACCCTTATGTTATCGGCCTGGTGCTTCGTGTCACGAGGAATATTACAAACGTGGTGGTAAACCACAGGGAGCGGGAAGTGGGCTCATCCGGATACACGCTGAAAAAGCTGGTAGGGCTCTGGTTCAACGGTTTTACCGCCTTTTCCGTAAAGCCTCTGCGAATTGCCACCGCCATCGGCGGGATCAGCGCGATGGGAGGTTTCGTGTACGGTGTGTATACGATTATCAAACGGCTGGTTAATCCGGACGTTCCGGTGGGATTCAGCTCTACCATGGCGATGATTGTGTTTTTCGGCGGGATGCTGATGCTGATGCTGGGCCTGATCGGTGAGTATATCGGACGTATTTACATCAGTCTCAACAATTCGCCCCAATATGTGATTCGGGAGAAGATTAACTTTGATGATGAAGAAATTTAAGCCCTGGTGGCAGCAGGACAAAAGGTATATGACAATGACTCAGGCGGTGCTGCTGGCACTGGTTCCCCTGCTGTGCTGCTTTGTACGATGTGCGCTGGACGGGGAGACGATCAGCAGTGTCTGGCTGCCAGGTAGTGCCTGGAATGATGAGCTATTCTATTATAAGCAGGTGGAGGGAATCCTCAGCCATGGTTACCCGCAGGGGTATTTCGGTTTTAACGAGAGCCACGCCCTGAAGTTTTCTTTCGCGGCCTGGAGTCCTGTTCTGGTATTCCCCTGGGTGCTCTGGGGGCTGGTGTTCGGGTGGAATCTGTGGTCTCCCATTATCTGTAATATTGCGCTGACTTCGCTGGTCTGTTTTCTGTTTGTCTGGCTGGTAAAGCCGACGTGGAAACAAATAGGGGTTTTGGCACTGCTGTTTTTACTGTACACTCCGTTTACCAGATACATGCTTTCCGGTATGGCGGAGGTTATCTGTTTTGACATGGCGATTTTGTTTTATGGCGTTGCCGTAAATTACCTCAATCATAAAACGATTTCCAGGCTTGTGCTGTTGTTCCTGCTGGGAGTGCTTTTGACGCTGATGCGTCCTTATCTGCTGCTGTTCCTGCTGCTGCCGGTTTACCTGCTGATCCGCAGGTGCGGGCTTCGGGGAGCATTTGGCTCGGCGGCTGTGATCGGAGCTGCTGCCGGGATCTATATTTGCATCAGGCATTATCTGGGGGCGGATTATTTTGAACCCCTTTATTTCACGGACTGGATCGAAGCCTTTTTTGAGAAGGGCCTTTTCGGAGGGCTCAGGTTCTGCGCCGGCAGATTGTACGGCATGGGGAAGGGCGTTTGGGTTTATATGGTGGAGGGTTTTCGATCAGGACTCCCTGCGGGGGCTTATTATGGAGGGTATCTTATTATGCTCTGTGTCCTGGCGGGACAGAGTATTCTGGACGGAAGAAGGCTCAGGGCGCTTAACAGGGCTTCCGCGGACAGTGTAGTGAAGGATGAAGAGGAGTTAGCGGTCAGACGAAATTTACATAACAGGCTGATTATCCAGGTACATCTGTTGCTTAGTTTTCTGGCTATGTATCTGGCATTGTTTCTGATGTATAAGCTGGAGGCGGGCAGCAGGCATCTGCTGACCCTTATGGCAGCGGGGATCTTCGTCATTGCACTCATGGAAACGAAATTTTTCAAAAAGGCCGTGTTGTTGGGGGTGACCTTCGTCTATTTGTATTCCTTTATGGCCAGGGATCCTTTATACTATGGCCTGCCGTACTGGCAGGAGGCGCGAGCGGAGCGGCTTTCGGATTGGGAAGTTACTTTTGACCAAAGGCTGAGGCTGGAGACTGAGCCGGGGGTTCCGAATTTTGATAATTCCGTAATCTGGGTATTGCAGGACGAGATCTCGGGCGGAAGCCAGAAATATACGGATTGGCAGTTCCTGTATGCTTTGCCGGAAGGCTTTGGAATCAGCTGCTGCACGCGGGATTACATTTTCGAGAATTTTCTGGAGTTGAAAAGTAAATATATTGCCACGGTATCCGGCGGCAGAATTGACGGAATGTGCGGGGATGCGGGGTATAAGGAGATCGGCCGGGATCAGGATCTGGTCATTTACAGAGTGCGTTGATAATCTGCAGAGCGAACATAAAGCGCCCTTCCTCATTGGGGTGCAGCTGATCCGGCAGATAAACGGAGTAATTCGTCTTATCAATTCCAAGGTAACGATAGTTATCAATCACGTCCACATTCAACTCTGAAGCCAGACTGATTAAGGCATCTGCATAATCCTGCAGACAGAGGTCGGTTCTTCCGCACGGATTGGGAGTATAGGCAGGCGTGCAGAGAAGAATCCGCGCGTCTGCATAATTTTCCTGCAGGCAGCTGACAGCAGTGCGAACAGCGCCGATGTAGGTGGTAATATCATAGGGATCCCCGGAGGAGACCGGCTGTCCGTTCAGGTAGTCATTCACTCCATAGCTGATGACGAAGCAAAGCTTTTCGGCTTGTGGTGGGTGTGCGATATATTCCGCTATGCCTGCATAGACCTGGGCTTCTCTGGGGAGCACGGTCAGATCCTGCTCCGCGAAGGCAGCGGCGATGCCCGGCAGGGTAATGATGGTTTTCTCATTCATGGCGGCAGGATTGCCGCCGTAACCGCAGTTGTAGACAGCAGCCCCGGTCAGGCCGCTGACGGCTCCCGGAATGGACATGCCGTCAAGGTAATTGCCAAAGAGGCTGTCCCCGAAGAAAACGATGGCGGTGTCGCTTAAATCCGGACGGGATGCGGAGACCGTGCGTTGCGCGGCAGTCAGCTGCCGCAAGGCAGCCGAATACTCGGGGGCGTTCTCGAAGGTGAGCTGATAACCGCCAAAATAGTCACTGTGGGTCATGACAAACTGAGCGGCGTCTGTCGTCAGACTGAAATTGTCCGTATAAAGCGCGGGATTGGCAATCAGCCATTCCGCAGCGGAGAAAAAGTAGGTATGAGTACCGGAGACAGTGCTGATAGCCGGGAGAAAGTCGCAGTATGCGGCCAGAATCCGTTCATATTCGGACTCGGGCAGCTGCCGCCAATATTCGGCGGACGGATAGGCCGGAACCACTTCAAAGGCAATAGAAGGGCAGAAGGCAGCGAGAGCGGATATTTCCGCGGCGGAGACCTTATCCGGACGGATCCCCAGGTATACGGTAGAGACAGCGTTTCCGGAGTCCGTGATGCGCTTCATATATCGCTGCAGGGTGGAAAAATCAGGGATAAGGTAATCTGCTATCAGGACAGTCATGCCCCGGAAGTGCTGATAATCTGCTTCCTCATAGGTGTCGATGGGATACATGGAGAGAAAAACGGTATCATAGGTCGCGGAATCAATGCGCTTAAAGTCGCTTCGCTGTGCTGCAGTCGAACGAAGCCACAGGAAAAAAGCCGTCAGTACGGCACAGGGAATCAGGATCAGGAATAAATATGGAAGCACTGAGCGTTTTCTTTGGCTGTTCATAGGAGCGGCTGCCTTTCCGTGGGATATACTATTTTGTACATTATAGCAGAGCCGCAGGAAAAAAGGAATGTAAAATACATAAAATTGTGCTATAATCAGCGCAGCGGAAAAGGAAAACACCGGATACGAAGAAGGGAGCAGGAAAATGGATACGGAATTGCAGCGGGAGGAGGAAAGCGCAGAATGCGGCAGGGAAATGTACCGTTTCGCGGAAAAGCTTTTTCCTATAGGGAGAAGCCTAACAGGGGAGGGCGTCAGGGAAACTCTGGGTCTGATAAAGGAGCAGGTGCCTGAGCTGGAGATAAAATCGGTACCCAGCGGCACGAAGGTATTTGACTGGACGGTGCCCCAGGAATGGGAAATCAGGGAAGGCTATATTGAAGATGAGGCCGGAAACCGCATTGTGGATTACCATCAGAACAATCTCTGCGTCATGGGCTATTCCGTGCCGGTAGACAGGTATGTGAGCAGAGAAGAGTTGATGGAATATATCAAGGTGGAGGAGGGGCAGCCGACGGTGATTCCCTATGTGACCAGCTATTATGCCCCCCGCTGCGCTTTCTGTATGTCAAAGGAACGGCGGGACGCGCTGCCCCCCGGAACCTATCACATGGTGATTGACAGCAGGCATTTTGACGGGGAGCTGAATTACGGAGAGATTCTGCTGCCGGGGCAGTCGGAGAAGGAAATATTGCTTTCCACCTATGTGTGTCATCCTTCCATGGCCAATAACGAGGTATCCGGGCCGGTGCTTGCCACTTGGCTGGCAAAGTGGCTTAAGAAACGGGAAAGGAAACTGTCCTACCGGATTGTTTTCGGGCCTGAGACCATTGGATCCATCGCCTATATCAGCAGGAATCTGGAAGAGCTGAAGAGGAAGGTAATTGCCGGGTTTGTACTGACCTGTGTGGGTGATAACAGGGCCTACTCCTGCCTGGAATCCCGATATGGGAATACACTGGCGGACAGGGTTCTTAAGAATGTGCTGGAAAGCGCTCATCCGGACTATATCACATACAGCTATCTGGAGAGAGGATCCGACGAGCGCCAGTATAATGCACCGGGGGTTGATCTGCCGGTTTGTGATTTCTGCCGTTCCAAGTACGGGGAATATCCGGAGTACCATACTTCTGCGGATGACATGTCCCTGATTTCTCCCGAGGGCCTGGGGGGCTCCTACGATATTATGACCCAGGTGCTGTCTGCTCTGGAATGGAATCGGTATTACAGGGTAAACTGCCTGTGTGAACCTCAGCTGGGGAAGCGGGGATTATACCCCACGGAGAGCCGTAAGGGAATTTACCATGAGGTGAAAAAGATGACAAATTTCATCGCTTATGCGGACGGCCGGGGCGATCTGATCGAAATCAGCTCGAGGATCGGCGTGCCGCTGCCGGAATTGATTCCTATTGTGGAAAAGCTTTACGGGAGCGGCCTGCTGGATGTGATCGGGGAGTGAATGTTTGGAAGTAAACTTGCAAACTCTTTATTGGCAGTATCGCAAGCATAGCCTGCGATATGCAGGGGGATCAGGATGCGTTTGAGTATTATCGTGCCGGTGTACAATATGGCCGGGGGAGGAAAGCTGAATCAATGTCTGGAATCTCTGATGTCCCAGGAGATTGAGGATTACGAGGTGATTGCCGTGGACGACTGTTCCCGGGACGGCTCCGCCGATATTCTCAAGGACTTTGCCGCACGCTGCGGTGACAGGCTGAAAGTGATCCTTTCGCCTGAGAACAGGCGTCAGGGTGGGGCCAGGAATCTGGGACTGGAGGCGGCCTGTGGGGAGTGGATCGGCTTTGTGGACAGCGATGACTGGGTGGCTCGGGATATGTATGCCAGGCTGCTTGCCAGGGCGGAGGAGACCGGGGCGGATATTGTGGGCTGCGATCTGCTGATCACGGAAGAGACCGGCAGGGAAACGGGGAGCCCTGTGAGGGAGAATGTACGGGAGCAGACGGGAGCGCTGGGAACGGCGGAAAGAAGGAAAATAGTTTTAGCCCCAGGCAGTATGGTAGTAAAAATTTACAAAAGAACTCTTTTTACGGAAAATAATATCCGTTTTCCCGAAAAGATGTTTTATGAGGACAATGCCATTGCAGCCCTGCCGTTTCTGTATGCAAAGCGTTTTGAACGCGTGGAGGAAAGTCTGTATTTTTACTATCAGCACAGCGCCTCCACGGTACATGGCATCAGCGTGGACAAATGCAGGGACCGGATGCGGGCCATGGAGCTGTTTGAAGAGGAATGCCGGATCCGGGGATTTCTGGAGGAGGTGCGGGAGGAGACGGCCTTTGTGCTGTATGAGCTGGGCTATCGTAACACCCTCTTTTCCTATATGCAGGCGGAAAAGCATCCGGACCTGGGATTCCTGGGGGAGCTGCGAGACTATCTGCTGAGTCATGTCCCGGATATTCGGGGAAATGCCTATTACGGAGATCGCACGGACGAGGAGACCAGAAAGCTGACAGAGCTTCATTTGAAGAGTCCCGCACGGTTCCTGATTTATTACAGGCTGCTGCACCTTTACCGCTCTGCTGCGGGTGGCCTGCGGGGGCGGCATACGATAAGGTAAGCGGAATAGAAGGATAAGGAAAACTATGAAAAACAGGGCGAAGCAATTGAAAAATCAGGGCCGGGCGTATGTATGCCATACGTACTATCAGGCCTATGTAAGTATTTTAAAGGAGCTGGGACTGCCGGAGGAACGCCGGGGGGAGGCTACGCTGATTTTAAGCACCATGTCTACTGATTTTGAATCCTTTAAGGAGCGGGTGGAGAGCACCGGTATTTTCCGGGAGGTAGTCATGTATCCGGAGAGCAGGGATTTCCCGGAGCTGGAGAAGTACCGTGTAGACAGGGGAAATATTGTTTTTAACATGTTTGTTCGGATCCGGTACACCAGAAGGCTGGCAAAATTAAACGAGCCCCTTGTACCGGTGGATATGACCAAGTTCCGGGACATTTATGTATTCTGCGACGCGGATCCGATCGGTTATTACCTGAATATGAAAAAGATACCGTATCATGCCTGTGAGGACGCCACAAATACCATTGTGTATTATGACGAGGCCCGCCATGACAATAAGGGACACTTTGGCATGAAGGCTTTTCTGTCCTCGAAGTTCAACCTGATTCTGGTGCAGAACGGGTATGCAAAGTATTGCATTGACATGGAGGTCAACGACATAGCGGCGATAAAGTACCCCTGCCCCAAATATGTGGAGGTGCCCCTGGAGGATATGGAAAAGGGGGTGCAGGAGAAGGACCGGGATTTGATTCTGCAGGCTTTTGTACGAAACAAAGAGGAGCTGCTGCAGCAGATCGAGGATAGCGGCAGCGACCGGGACAAGATTCTGATTCTCACAGAGCCGCTGTGTACTTTGGATGTGAGGGAAAGACTGTTCCGGGATCTGGCGGAAACTTATTCCAAAGAGGGAGCCGTCTACTTTAAGCAGCATCCCAGAGACCTGCTGGACTATAAAAAGCTTTTCGCAGAGTATCCGCAGTTTGACGCCAATATTCCCATGGAGGTGTTGAATTATTTCCCGAACCTGCACTTTAAAAAGGTGGTGGGTATCTGGACCGAGATGGGGGCGCTGCGCTTTGCTGACGAGATCGTGCGGCTGGGCGCGCCGTTCATGGATAAATACGAGGATCCGGAAATACATGGGGACGTGATATGATTAAAATATTAAGAAAACTGGGTGTTTTGCTGGATAAGAGACAAAAGGGAGCCATGTGGGGACTGATGGTGCTGATGGTGATCGGTGCCTTTCTGCAGACTGCCGGAGTGGGCCTTCTGGTCCAGGTGGTCAATGTGGTGGTGGATCCTCGGGCGCCGGAGAAAAACGCCATGGTTGCCTGGCTGTATGAGCTGCTGGGTAGCAGGGACTATGAGAGCTTTTCCGTCACGGTGATGATACTGCTGATCGTGGTATATATTGCGAAAAATATCTTTCTGTACGTGCAGCAGAAGCTTACCTACTCTTTTGTCTACAGCAACCAGTTCAGGACCTCGGAGCGCATGTTGCGCAACTATCTGCGCAGAAGCTATGAATTTTACCTGAATGCGGATACGGCGGTGGTACAGCGGAATATTACCTCCGATGTAAACAATATGTACGCCCTGATTCTTTCGCTGCTGCAGCTTGCATCGGATACGGTGGTATCTCTTTTTGTGGTGCTCTATTGCTTTGCCACCAATGGGGCCATGACGGTGCTGCTGGCGGTAGTACTGATCGTGCTGATGCTGGTGGTGAAGAAGGTGCTCAAGCCTGTGATGTACAAGGCGGGCCAGGACAATCAGGATTATTACAGCAGCCTGTTTAAATGGATTTCCCAGACTGTTCAGGGGATCAAGGAGATCAAGGTGGGTGGCAGGGAGCAGTACTTTGTGGACGAATATAAGAAATGCGGCAAGGGGTATGTGGATGCCGTGCAGAAATACAGTCTGTACAATAATATTCCCAAGCTGCTGATTGAGGCGGCATGTGTGACGGCCATGGTGGGTTATATGATTTTCCTGGTACTGTCAGGAATGTCCACGGGAGATATGCTGACGGTGCTTTCCACCCTGGCGGCAGCGGCTTTTGTACTTCTGCCTTGCGTGAACCGTATTAACTATCAGATGAATTCCATGGCATACTTTGAACCCTTTTTCATGGGGGTCAGCGATAATCTGCAGGATGAGATCAAAGGAGAGAAAATAGATCTTTCCTTTGCGGCCGGCGAGGCGGACAAGCTGCCGATCAGGGAAAGGATTGAGTTGAAGGGTATTACCTATGCCTATCCCGGTACGGACAAGCTGATCTTTGATCAGGCGGAGTTGACGATTCCCATTGGAAGATCTATAGGTATCGTGGGAACGTCGGGAGCGGGAAAGAGCACGGTGGTGGATATTCTGCTGGGACTGCTGGAGGTGAAGGAGGGTGTGGTCTGTGCGGACGGGCAGGATGTGAGGCCGAATTACAGGCGGTGGCTGAAGAATATCGGTTACATCCCCCAGATGATCTTTATGCTGGACGACACCATTCGCAGCAATGTAGCTTTTGGAGTGCCGGAGGATAAAATAGACGAAAACAGGATATGGGAGGTATTGCGGGAGGCTCAGCTGGATGAGTTTATCCGTACCCTGCCTGAAGGACTGGATACGGGGATTGGTGAGAGGGGCATCCGCCTTTCCGGCGGGCAGAGACAGCGGATCGGTATTGCCAGGGCGCTGTACCATGATCCGGAGGTATTGGTGCTGGACGAGGCCACTTCAGCGCTGGACAACGACACGGAGAAGGCGATCATGGAATCCATCAACAGGCTGCACGGGAAGAAAACGCTGATTATCATTGCCCACAGGCTGCAGACCATAGAGAAATGCGACATTGTTTACCGGGTAGAAGGCGGAAAGGCCATTGTGGAGAGGGGGCAGGTCTGAGATGAAAAAGCTTGCAATCATTACGGCCCGGGGAGGCAGCAAACGCATTCCCCGCAAAAACATAAAGGAATTCTGCGGCAGGCCCATTATTGCATACTCCATTGAGGCGGCGCTGGGATCCGGGGTTTTCGACAGGGTTATGGTTTCCACCGACGACAGGGAGATCGCGGAGGTGGCCGTAAAATACGGGGCTGAGGTTCCGTTTCTGCGCAGTGAGAAGACTTCTGATGACTTTGCTACCACTACGGATGTGATTTTCGAGGTTTTGGATGAATATGAGAAGCGGGGGGAGTATTTTGCGGCGGCCGCCTGTATTTATCCCACAGCCCCCTTTGTGACGGCCCAAAAGCTGAAGGATGCTATGGAGAAGCTGTCGGAAAGCGATGCAGATACCCTGATTCCGGTGGTGGCCTTTTCTTATCCGCCCCAGAGGGCCCTGGTGATCCGGGAGGGCAGCCTGGTATTCAGGCAGCCGGAATATCTGGTGAGCCGGTCTCAGGATCTGGAGCCTCTTTATCACGACGCGGGGCAGTTTTACCTGTTCCGCACGGAGAGCTATCGGCGAAACGGCAATCTGATGCTGGGAAAGATTCTGCCCTTTCCCGTGTCAGAGCTGGAGGTACAGGATATAGACAATGAGACGGACTGGGCGCTTGCGGAGATGAAATATCGTCTGCGGAACGGGAGGGAAAATGGAGATTAACGGAAGAAAGGTGGGGGACGGTTATCCCGCCTATATTATCGCAGAGCTATCGGCCAATCACGCCGGGAGCAGACAGCGGGCGCTGGAGATGATCTCTCTGGCGAAGGAAGCAGGAGCAGACTGCGTGAAAATCCAGACTTACACGGCGGATACCCTGACCATCGACTGCCACAACGAATATTTTGACATCCCGGAGGGCACCTGGAAGGGGGAGAATCTGTATTCTCTTTATCAGAAAGGGTATACTCCCTGGGAGTGGCATAAGGAGCTGATGCGCGAGGCGGAACGGGTGGGGATTGACTTTTTGTCTACGCCCTTTGACAGGACAGCGGTAGATTTCCTGGAGGATCTGGGTATGCCTTTTTATAAGATTGCTTCCTTTGAGATGGTGGATATACCGTTGATTGAGTATATTGCCTCTAAAGGAAAGCCCATTATCATGTCTACAGGCATGGGATCACTGGAGGAGATAGAAGAGGCTGTGGAGGCGGTGTACAGCCAGGGAAACAGACAGCTGGCGATTATGAGATGTTCCAGCGCCTACCCGGCCAGGGCGGAGGAGATGAACCTGAGCACCATAGCGGACATGAAGGAACGGTTTCGGATTCCGGTGGGGCTGTCAGATCATTCCATGGGATCTTTCAGTGCTTCGGTGGCGGTGGCCTTGGGGGCGAATCTGATTGAAAAGCATTTTTGTGCCAGCCGGGCCATAGAGAATCCGGATGCTTCCTTTTCCATGGAGCCGGAGGAATTCCGGCAGATGGTGGAAGCCGTCAGGGAGGTGGAAAAGGCAAGGGGAATTGTCTCCTATGGAATTTCCGAACAGGAGCAGTCCAACATTCGCTTCAGGAGGTCTCTGTTTGTGGTGGAGGATATTGGAGCAGGGGAGGCATTGACCCCGGAAAATATACGTAGCATACGGCCGTCTAACGGATTGTCGCCCAAGTATTATAAGGAGGTTCTGGGCAGGCGGGCAAAGAAGCCTTTAAGCAGGGGAACGCCCCTTTCCCTCGAGGATCTGGAGGAGTGACGGTATGGAATTGTCATTGAGGCCGGCAGGGCCGGAGGATATAGACCTGCTGTATCGGTGGGCAAACGATCCTGTCACAAGGCAGAACGGGTTCCATACGGAACAGATCCCATACGAGGAGCACAGGGCATGGTTTGCCAACGTGATGCGGGACGCGTCCACTTTGATCTATATTTGCCTGGAAGATCATAAGCCGGTGGGGCAGATCCGTCTACGAATAGAGGAGGGGCAGGCATTGATCAGCTACAGCGTGGATCCGGAGAACCGGGGACGGGGCGTGGGAACAAGGCTTCTTGGTCTGGCGGAGGAGCGTCTGAAGGGGGAGTATCCGGAGGGAGGACTTCTCGTGGGAGAGGTAAAGTACGAAAATACAGCCTCTCTGCGGGCTTTTGAGAAAAACGGATATACCCGGGAGGACGGGGAGATCTGCGTGGTCTACAGGAAGGAGATTTGATTTGGTATTCATTCGTGCGGATGGCAATCCTGTCATTGGGATGGGGCATGTTATGCGTTGTCTGGCCATAGCGGCAGCCATGGAGGAGAAGCCGGTCTTTGTGACGGCCTGTGCGGAGTGCAGGCCGATTATAGAAGAAGGGGGCTACAGGGCAGTGGTGCTCCCCACGGATTATCGAGAGATGGAAGAGGAGCCGGATTTTTTGGAGAAGATCGTGGCAGAAGCGGCAGGCCGAACGGGAGCGGCAGCAGAAGCCGGAGCGGCGGCTTCGGGGGAAAGGCCGGTTTTCCTGGTGGACAGCTACCAGGTGACGGAGGAATATTTCCGCAGGCTGAAAAATCTGGCTGCCGTGGCATGTCTGGAGGATCTGGGAATTTCTTATCCGGTGGACCTGCTGGTGAATTATAACCTGTATGCCCCGAAGCTGAATTATGCGGAAGGACTGCGCACTCTGGTGGGAACGGCTTATGTACCTCTGCGGCAGGAGTTTGCTAAGGCCTGCAGCAGAGAAAGACAGGTCAGAGAAAGGGTGGAGCATGTCCTGATTACTACCGGGGGAGGCGATCCGTTTTTTGCGGCAGCAGGTTTTCTGGATGCTTTTCTGAAGGAAGGGCAGGAAGAGGGCGGGACGGTATTTCATGTGGTGAGCGGCCCGATGAATAAGTTCGCCGGGGAGCTGAAAGCAAGGTATGGCGAAAATCCCCGGGTCAGCATTCATGAGCGGGTCACGGATATGAAGAGTATAATGGAGCAGTGCGACGTGGCGCTGACCGCGGCAGGAAGTACGGTTTATGAGCTTTGCTCCATGGGAATTCCCATAATATGTTTTTATTTTGCGGAGAATCAGCGGCAGGGAGCGGAGTGCCTGGCAGAGCAGACGGACATTGTCAACGCCGGCAATTATGCCGGGAAAGCAGAAGAAACATTGCAAAAGGCGCTTGCGGCCTTCCGGCGGTGTGTGAGGGAGCCTGGTTACAGAAGCCTGTTGGGGAAGCAGGAGCGGCGGCTGGTGGACGGACAGGGCGCCAGACGGATTGCAGAGGAGCTGTCAAGACTTTAAAATGTGGACGGGAGACGGAAAATGGTGTCATTTGAGAACTGGTTTCAGCGGATACAGAAAAAAACAAAAAAGGAATGGAAGCTGGCTTTTCTCACGGCCTTTGTGGCGGGACTGCTGATACATATGCCCGTGATGCTCTCGGACATCCCCAACCATGACGGCCTGGACAGTATGTATTTTGACCAGAATATGATTACCTCAGGAAGGTGGTTTCTGTCGGTGGCGTGTGGATTTTCCTCTTATTACACGCTTCCCTGGGTGATCGGCCTGCTGGGGCTGGTCTTTTTGGGGCTGGCTGCGGCAGCGCTGACGGAGCTTCTGGAGATCAGAAAGAACTGGGCCATTGTGGCAGTCGGCGGGCTGCTGGTGGCTTTCCCGGCGCTGGTTTCCACCTTTGCTTATGTGTTTACCCTGGACGGGTATATGCTGGCGCTGCTGCTGGCGGTGCTGGCGGTGCTGCTCACAAAGAAATATCGCTATGGTTTTCTGCCGGGAGGGCTTTGTCTGGCGTTCAGTCTGGGAACTTACCAGAGCTATCTTTCCTTTGCCATGCTCCTCTCCGTCTATGCCATTCTGATGCTGGCACAGGAAAAGACAGGGCTGGGGGAGAAGGTGAAAAGAGGGCTCCGCTATCTGTATATGGGCGTACTGGGATCGGTGCTTTATTATGTTATATTGCAGGTGCTTCTGCAGATAGAGGGCAAGTCCCTGGACACCTATCAGGGTATTTCCGGACTGTCGGCCGACGCCGCTCCTTCCGCCGGATTCCTGCAGAGGGTTCTGGGCATGTATCAGGATTTCGCGGCATTTTCCGTAAAGGGGAATGTGCTTATGAATAACTGGATTTCTGCGGCGGCGTGGATGCTGCTGGTCTGTGCAGCGCTGGCAGTGGGAATTTCCCTGACAGCAAAAAGAAAGTGGTGGAAGAGTCCTTGGTTTTTCGTTATAATGGTAGTAACGGTTGTGGCTATTCCTTTCGCAGCCAACAGTATCCTGCTGATCTCGCCCTCTGTGACTTATCATCTGCTGATGCGTTATCAGTGGGTGCTCTTTCCCATCGGGCTGATTGTGTTGGTCAGCAGGCACAGCAGTGAAAGCCGCATGGGGGTGGCAGCAGAGTGGGGAGCTCTGGCAGCGGTTTTTGTGCTGGTGTCCTTTTACGGAGTGACAGATAATATCGGCTACTCCAATCTGCACAAGAGATATGAGAAGACCTACGCTTACTGTGTGCGGCTGCTGGACAGGATAGAGCAGACACCGGGGTATTATCAGGGAATTCCCATTGCCATGATCGGCGTGGTGGGGGATGAGGAATTCCCGGGCACGGATATTACTCTGCCTGTAACCGCGGGAATGATCGGCATCAACGGTGACAGCCTGCTGTACACCGGAGAGAATTACAGGCTGTTTATACGGCATTATCTGGGGGCGACCCTGAACATTCTGCCTGCGGAGGCCATGACGGATATGTATGATGACCCGGAGTATATTGCCATGAACAGCTTCCCGGGGCCGGATTCCGTCAGGATCATAGAAGGAGTGCTGTACATTAAAACGGAAAATATACATTAAAAGGAGAAACGGGATGGCTCTGTTATCGATCGTTTTGCCGGCCTATAATGAGGAGCAGAATATACCGAATACCGTGGAGGTACTGTCGGGACTTCTGGAGGACAACGGTATTGAGTATGAGCTGGTGTTTATCAGTGACGGCTCCGGAGACGGTACCTATGCCGAGATCTGTAAAGCGGCAGCGCGGAATCCCCGGATCAGGGGGGCGGAGTTCTCGCGTAATTTCGGCAAGGAGGCGGGAATATTCGCGGGACTTGAGCTGGCCACCGGGGATGCGGTGGTGGTCATGGACTGTGACCTGCAGCATCCGCCGGAGACAATGCTTAAAATGTGGAATCTGTGGCAGAACGGGGCCGAGATTGTGGAGGGCATCAAGACAGACCGGGGCAGGGAAAGTCTGGGGCATAAGCTTTCGGCCGGGCTGTTTTACAAGATTATGAGTAAGCTGATCAAGATAGATATGAGCGCGTCCTCGGATTTCAAGCTTCTGGATCGCAAGGTGGTGGATGTGCTGCTGTCCCTGCCGGAAAGAAATACCTTTTTCCGGGCACTGAGCTTTTGGGCCGGTTTCCGCACGGCAACGGTGGAGTACGAGGTACAGGAGAGGCAGTTCGGGGAGAGCAAGTGGTCTTTCTGGAGTCTGATGAAATATGCCATTTCCAACGCTACCTCCTTCAGTACCTTTCCCCTGCAGATGGTGACGGTGGTAGGGCTGCTGGCTATTCTGTTCAGCGCGGTGATAGCGGTACAGACGCTGGTGCGGTTCCTGATGGGAGATTCCGTGGAGGGCTTTACCACGGTGATCCTGCTGATCCTGATTATCGGCGGCTTCCTGATGCTGAGCCTGGGTGTGATAGGGCATTATATAGCCAGGATCTACGAGGAGGTCAAAGGCAGGCCGAAATATATTATCAGTAACGTAACCGAAAATGTGCGGGGAGAGGTGAAGGGCTCCTGGTCAAAACGAGGAAACGGAGGGAATTGAGATGATAAATTTTAATGTGCCGCCCTATGCGGAGAAAGCCGGAGAGTATATACAGGAATGCGTCAGGAGTCAGAAGATCTGCGGAGACGGCGCATATACCCAAAAGTGCAATGAATGGATTGAGCAAAGAACGGGAACGGCGAAATGCCTTCTGACTACCTCCTGTACCCATGCCACGGAGCTGGCTGCCATGCTGGTCGATATTCAGCCGGGGGACGAGGTGATTATGCCCTCCTATACCTTTGTCTCCACGGCCAACGCCTTTGTGCTGAGGGGTGCGGTTCCGGTCTTTGTGGATATCCGGCCGGATACCATGAATATGGATGAGAAACTGATCGAGGACGCGGTGACGGAAAAGACGAAAGCGATTGCCCCCGTACATTACGCCGGGGTATCCTGCGAGATGGATACCATTATGGAGATTGCGGGCAGGCATGGACTTGCAGTCATCGAAGATGCTGCCCAGGGGATTATGGCGTCCTATAAGGGAAAGGCGCTGGGGACTATCGGAGACTTCGGCTGTTTCAGCTTTCATGAGACGAAGAACTACAGTATGGGTGAGGGCGGCGCACTGCTGATCCGGGATGGGGATCGAACGGAGGATGCGGAGATCATCCGGGAAAAAGGAACCAACCGCAGCAAATATTACAGAGGCCAGATTGACAAATATACCTGGATCAACTTTGGTTCATCCTACCTTCCCAGTGATATGAACGCCGCTTATCTGTATGCTCAGCTGGAGATTGCGGACGAGATCAATAATGCAAGACTTGCCCTGTGGAACCGTTATTATGAGAATCTGCTTCCCCTGGCGGAGGCGGGAAAGATCGGGCTGCCGGTGGTGCCGGAGGGCTGTGTGCACAATGCACATATGTTTTACATCAAGGCCAGGGATATTGAGGAGAGGACAGCAAGAATCGCATATCTGAAGGATAACGGAATCCACTCCGTCTTTCATTATATTCCCCTGCATACGGCGCCTGCCGGACGGAAATTCGGACGATTCCACGGTGAGGATAAGTATACTACCAGGGAGAGTGAAAGGCTGATGCGCCTGCCTATGTATTACGGTCTGACGTTGGAGCAGGTTGACTATATCTGTGATATGATTAAGAGGTTTTAGGCATGATGCAGACGGTGGTGCAGATTCTGATACTGGTATTCATGCTGGGGATAGTTCCGCTTGTTGTGGGCGGTATCTTTGCCCGGCTCGACGGGGAAGGCTCTGATCTTCCAAAGAAAAGCCTTAACCTTCCCCTGCGGTGGGTGAGCGGTCAGATGGTGCTTTGGGCGGGATTTCAGGTCATCTGTGTTCCCGGGATATTGAAGGAGGTACCTTTTCATTTTGTAGGGAACCTGTTTCTGGTTTATACGGTGGTACTGTTATTGTGCTCCCTGGGAATCGGCATCAGGCACTGGAAGGAGGGAAAGCGGCAGGCTTCCGGCGGTTTCCGTGGGGAGACGTCCATTAGCGAGGTGGTTTTACTGCTGATATTCTGGGGGCTTATGCTGTATCAGCTTGTGCAGGCGGTTCGTCTTACTTATGCAGACGGGGATGATGCCTATTACGTAGCGATTTCCACCGCTACGGAAAGCTCCGACAGAATGTACAATACGTTGGCATACACGGGATTTGCCACGGAGACGGATCTGAGGCACGGCTTGGCGCCTTTTCCGGTATGGATTGCTTTTCTGGCTAAAATATCGGGTATGCCTGTGGTTACGACGGCGCATGTGGCGGTATCGGTGACAATGATTGCCATGGGGTATGCGGTACTTTCCCTGATCGGTGGGCAGCTGTTCGGGAAGCGGGAGCAGCGGCGGTTGTTTTTGATTTTTGCGGAGCTGCTGGTGCTGTTCGGAGGATATTCTCTGTATACTGCGGAAAATTTTATGATGGCAAGGAGCAGGCAGGGGAAAGCGGCGCTGAGCAGTCTTGTCATTCCTTTTCTGCTTTTTCTGCTTCTGTATCTGTTTCGGAGGCTGGATGCCGGAGAACGGATCCCACGGAGATTCTATATATTGACAGCGGCTGCCGTGACAGCAGGAAGTCTATGCAGTACGCTGGGCGCCCTGCTTTGCTGTATGCTGGCAGGAGGTGCATGGCTGGTGGGGCTGTGCCTGTACAGGAATCGCAGGAGTCTGTTTCCGCTGATTTTCTGTTGTTTGCCGGGTATAGTCTATGTCCTGTTATACATGATTTTCAAGAAGGTGGGATAAAAAATGTGGAATGAAATAGCGGCGGTTTTCAGAGAGTATATGGGGACGGGCCTGATCGTGGCGCTGTATCTGTTCTGTCTGGTTTATCTGTACCTGAAGGAAGATAAGAAATATGTCCGGGTCCTATTTATTTATGTTCCTGTCGGTATTCTGCTGTTGTTTTTCACCCCCCTTTTTGCGCGGCTTGTGTACTGGGCGGCGGATGAAGAGATCTATTACAGAATTCTGTGGCTGCTTCCGATAACTGCGGGGATCGCTTACACAGCCTGCCATATCTTTGGTAAGCTGCAGGGGAAAATGAAGTATGGGGTGGCTGCTGCGTCGGCGGTAATCATAATGATTTCCGGCCGGTGCGTATATGACAGTCCTTATTTTAAAGCGGCGGAGAACCTGTACCATGTGCCGGACAGCGTGGTTCATATCTGCGATGCCATCATTGTGCCGGGCAGGGAGGTAATGGCGGCTTTTCCCAGAGAGCTGCTGCAGTATGTGAGACAGTATTCCAGCCTTGTGTGTATGCCTTATGGCAGGGAAACTCTGGTAGACAGGTGGAATGCAGGCACGGAGCTGTCGCAGGTCATGGAGCAGGAGCCTCTGAATCTGGATACGGCAGTTCCACTGCTGCGGGAGAAGGGCTGCCATTATGTGATTCTCAGGGAAGGCCGGCAGATAAAGGGAGATGTAAAGGAGTTTGGCTGGGAGATCTTCGGAGAGACGGACGGGTATGTAATTTACCGGGATACCGGGATACAGCTGGTCATACCGGAGCTGTAAAATCGTGGCGGCAGAAAACCGCAGGGAAAAAGTTACTCAGATTTCCTGTCCTTTATGATGTATTCGATAAAGAAAAAGCACCCACGCTAAAGTGGATGCCTCGAGAGGGATTGATCCTTACGGACAATGCCGGTCCTGTGGGCCGGCAGTTTTTTCGTTCCGGTTCGCATATCAATAGAAATCATTGTAATAATTTATGGCGTACAATAGACGCTCAATTACCTTTTTCCGGCCCTCGGCATTCAAATGGATATTGTCACTCAGGTAGTTTACAGCGTTGTCTTCGTTAAAAGTGACGTAGAAATTGTCCACATAAGAGACCTGGGTTACGCCGCAGCTCTGGGCGCCGCTGCGGATATAAGCGGAAAGCGTATCCTGTCCGTAACGCACAATATCACTGCTGATATATTCGCCGTTTTCATCCAGCCTGTCAGAGAACGCATAGGTGGGAGACATGACGATAATGCGCGTATTCGGATGTTCCTGCCGCAGAATCTGCAGTCCTGACTCCAGATTTCCGGCAAAGGATTGGGTGGGGGAAATCTCCTCGGTAGTAGTGGCCGGATGTCCGGCAAGATAATCGGAGGCGTCATACATAACGACGATTACATCCACGGTGTCAAAATCCAGTGTGGACAGAATTTCCCGTACCTCTGCCGTTTCCGGGGGGGCCTCTGCGCCCAGGGCTTCCGCAGCCTGGCCGGGAAAGTCATAAACCTCCAGATCCGTTGAAAGGAGCGACATCCAGTAGAAATTGAAACCGTCCCAGGGGTTAATGCTCATATCCGGCATGACCTCGGTGGAAGCCAGGTAGCTGCCGCTGATGGAGCAATTGTAGACAGTGGCGCCGGTGGCCTTTGCCAGCATGGCTGCCAGGCCTTCCTCCGAATCACGATCCTCTGCGAAGGGGCCGTTTCCGAAGATGGCAATGGAAAGCCCGTCCTCCAGGTTGGGGGCAATGATATTTCCCTCGCTGTCTGTCAGGGAGAGGATACTGTCGTAGCTCTCCGCAACGTAATCGTCCGTTCCTGTGGTGGCCTCATCGGGATCAACCTGTTGTCCCCAGGTCATATATTTATATAGGATAAAGGAAACGGTTACCACGACAACCACAAGTAAAACAACGTGTATGTTAATGGGGAATTTTTTCCCGGAAGAGGGGATGGTGTCCTCGTCTTCCACGTCATAGTCCTCAGCGTCGTCCTCGTTTTCCGTATCATAATCTTCTGTGTCGTCGTCCGCTTCCATATCGTTGGACTCTGCGTCCGTGTTGCCGCCCTCTTCCCCATCGAAGCCGCTTTCCGTGTCGAAGACATTCTCCGCGTCCGCAATTTCTTCCATGACGGTTTCGTCTTCTGCGGCAGTGCCTTCTCTTCTGAGGGCAGATCTTCCGGCAACAGGGACTCTCATGTTGTTCGGCTTCTGCTTATCGGCTTTCCGATTACGGCCGTCAATATTTTCATGATCCAGATCTATGATTTCGAGTTCCGGTATATCTTCTTTGCGCATATTTCCTCCAGTCTGCCTTTCGGTTACCTTATTTTACTATTATGTGTCGGGAAAGTCCACCTTATTAGCCTTACTTTCAAAAGATTTAAGAAATTATAAAGAAACAGCGCTAAACCTTGATGCGTACAGGAGGATGATGCTATAATGTTACAGAATTGTTAAATTGGGGATTTGCAGTCTGCACTGATTTGGAAAGGGATACGTACATGAAAAAGAGGTTTAACCATACAAAGCGTCCGAAGGAAGAAATGATGCTCCAGGAAGAATGGGAGAATTATGACGAGGGCGGTGAAGAGGAAGAAGTATACGCAGAATCTGAAGAAGGCGAGTACTATGCTGAGGAAGAGGAGGAAGTATATGCAGAATCCGGAGAAGGCGAGTACTATGCTGAGGAAGAGGAGGAAGTATACGCAGAATCCGAAGAAG
>CANPOY010000040.1 GCA_947575805.1 uncultured Lachnospiraceae bacterium | reverse complement strand
AATAGTGTAGTTCGGAGGATTGATGAGCGAATTATACATTTGAGGTTATAAAAGTTCTCTCGCTATTTATTGCTTTAGAGTCGGTAAGAGCAAATAGTTTTTCTTTATAGATATTCCTACATGGTGCTGGCACCATGTAATAAGGGGAAAACTATTTTGGTGCCAAAACGGTGCCAAGAAATCGTACAAATAAAAATACGTCATATAAAAGCAAACAACGATTTTATGCTGTTTTCCACAAAAAAAGCATAGAAAATATCTCAAAAAGCGCTATTCAAATACCGTGAGGGTGCTAGGTCTGTAGGTTCTCATAGGCTTGCTGCTATCATTGAGTAATCAATAGATTTGCAGTAAATTCAAGGATTCCGAGAGTTTCTCCGGAAGCCTTTTTATGAGTAGAGATAGTGAAGATTAGGGTGAACGGCGCCAAAATGGTGCTGAAAACTTTACAAATGAATCTGTAAATCAATTATTATGATTGCAATGGAATAGACCATATTCTATGTTGGTAAATAGAGTTCAAAAGTGTTATAATTAAATCCGTATGTCATCATTAGCGGAAGAGACAGTTTTACGATTTCCGGTAATATTGGTGTTTGATAGCGGCAAATTTGACAAGGTCATGGAGGTTTTGAACGAAGGAGGCAGTGAATGACAGACAGGTTAAAAACGATTTTGGACAATTTGTATAAGTATAACATGGAGGGGCTGGCAAAGATTAATTTTGGGCTGATGGATGACGTGGTCTATGATGCTCTGGTAGTCACTCCATCCTACGGCCCCGACAAAATACTTAAGGATAGCAGCTTTCGGTATACGCAACTGGGCTCGCAAAGTTATTGTCAGGGTTTTCTGGTGGAGAAGGACGGACTTAAGCTCGCATGGATCAAAACGGCGGCAGGGGGCTGCAATATGGTGGATTATCTACTGATCTGCGGAGAACTTCGATTTCGCAAGCTGATTTTTGCGGGGGCTGTGGGAGCGCTGAAGGAGGATTTTGATATAGGAGATGTGTGCACGCCCAGCTTCTCAGTGGCGGGAACGCTGGCAAACACTTATCTGAAGGAGAGTATCAGGGATTATGTCCCTTTTGAGAGGATTTATCCTGACAAAGACTATGTGGCAAGGGTGCTGAAGCTGGCGGCGGAGAACGGCTATTCCATTAAGGAAGCCAGTGTTTTCTGCACAGATTCCATTGCTATGGAATATACGCACCTGGATGAAATCAGATCCTTTGGCACGGATTTGATTGAGATGGAGACTTCCGCCTTTTACGCCATTGCTGAAATCATGGGCGTTCCTGCGGTTGCCCTGCTGGTTGTCTCGGATAATTCTGCAACGGGAATCCCGCTTGTGGGAAGAAGCGAAGAAATACAGAGGAAATACGAATGCTCCAGATGCCAGATTCTTCCGGATATAATTTACAGGATAGCGAAAATGCAGGTATGATGTATCCAGAATTGGTATGGAGAACCGTATTACAAGTGAGGGTGCAGTAAGATAGCAAAGAGTCCTCTGAGGAGAGCGTGTAAGCGGCTCCGGCAAAGCCGCAGTCCGAATATAACAAAATAAAAAGAGACGCGTAAAGGGGCTGTGAGAGAGATGATTACAGTGGAAATAAAAGGAGACATTCATGAAGCAACAAAAACTGGTTTGGCCTGATTATGAAAACTGTATAGCCAATCTGCCAAATTCTATCCTGAAAAAATGGAAAATTCCAACTGTAGGCAAAACATTGTTTATCCGCAGATTGATAAGAATGTTACCGTGTTTCTGAATACTGTTCAGGGAACAGAGGAGCCGGCTGCAGACGATAATGTCGCATGGACCTTAACTCCTTATGAGAATGTAGTAACCACAATAAATCAAGCAGGGGGTAAGGCATATGGGTGCGCTCCTTTTCTGAAACCATATCCAGAAAGTTTAGAGGAGATATGTGCTCAGATTAAAGATTTATGCAAGGAGCCTGACCGGAAATATATCTATTCTTATTGGAATCAGCCCGATGGGCTTTTGCACAGAAATGGATGCGGTTCGCAGGTTGTAAGAGAAGCCCTTGAAAATATGGAGGCAGCTGTCAATAAGCTTGCCGGCGAACTGGATGATACGCTTATTTTTGTTACGGCAGACCATGGACATCTAGATACAGATTATGTTGTATTACAGGATTATCCGAGCATATGTGATTGTCTGGTTCGGCTGCCCTCATTCGAACCAAGGGTTCTGAATTTCTTTATAAAAGAAGATAAAAAGGAATTCTTTGAAAGGGAATTTTTAAAAAGATTTGGAGACAAATTCCTGCTTATGCCAATGGAAGAAGTATTGAGAAAGAATCTTTTTGGTACCGGAAGGCATCATAAAAATTTCAGATCAATGTTAGGTGACTATTTAGCAATTGCAGCCGATAATCTTTCCATATATTATGATGATGAGAGATGGGTTTCCGTACATGGCAGTTTGACGGAAGATGAGATGCTGATTCCGCTTATTGTGTTTCAAACGGAATAGTTTTGTATTTCTCAGCCGATGAAAGTGTGATAATATGATAATGGGTCTATAAAAAAGGAGGTATGGAGGACGGCATGGGCAAAAAAGGTTTTTATTTGAAATCCGAGAAAATAACGATTACGCCATCAAATGAAGAAGACCTGTGGGAGTCTGATTGGGTGGTTGCGTTCAGGAAGGGAGAGAAAGAGCAAATAGGAACGGCGTCCTTTGCCGGAGAGAAGATTCTGGGAGCGGTTCCCCTGCAGGTGGAGCTTGCGCAGAACTATAGAAACAGGGGTTTGGGGACAGAAGTGATCAAATTGATGGTAAATTGGGCATTTCTGCACAAGAATATTTTTGAAGTCATATCCCAGGTGGAGCATGAAAATGATAAGGGAGTGAATGCGCTTCAAAAGGCGGGATTTGTATTTCGCGGCAATGAGGGTAATGTGGAGACCTATTCCATTCTTAAGGCCCAAACGACGTGGACAGGCGTTTATGTTGCTGTGGGGATCGTTGTGGGAATGATTCTGGGACTCACATTAAACAATTTGTGGTTGGGCTTTGCTGGCGGGATGATTTCCTGCCTGTGTATCGGGACAATTATGGATTACAATGCCAAGAAATACCGGGAGAGTGTTACGGGAAAAAGCGTGCAGTCCGGAAAACGTTCCAGGAAATAGACTGGAGTAAAAGTGGTAAGATTGCATACTTTGTCAGAGAATTGAACACGGGATATGTTGTGGTCGGAGGCCCCGGCGCATTAAAGGATACATGCAACGCATTTAAACCGGATAAGCTCAATTATGCGCTTATGGGTGCAGGCAGCGGATGAGTATTTACCAATGCCTGGGGAATTAGAAGATTTAAAGATACGATTGGGTGTAGAATGAGATAAACTGGCGGAGGGAAAACATGAATTCTCGGGATTTATCGGAGCGATTGGCCAGGGATGTGATTTATGAAAGTGATTATGTGTGTTTATACGCTGATCAGGTGAGGCTGTCGGGTGGATATGTTATAAAAAAGTATCCTCAGATCCATTACCCCCATGAAGCAATCAGCATAGTTGTATTTAATGAGAAGGATGAGGTTTTGCTGACTCAGCCTAAGAGATATACAGTGATGCGTCTGGAATGGGAAGTTCCGGAAGGCCGTCGCGGGCATTTGGCAATGCCCGCGGCGTCAGTATCGTATTCTTAACATCTGCTTAGTCGTTGGGTATCCGCAGTACCTGACCGATATTCAAAATGTCGCTGCTTAAGTTGTTCAGACTCTTTATTGCGTTGACTGTTGTGCCATACCTTTGCGCCAACTGCCAAAGGGTGTCTCCGGGGCGGACGGTATATTCAAAATACGGGGCCGGGGTCGCTCCCGCGGAAGGAATTTTGAGTATCTGGCCAATGCTCAGGTCGCTGCCGGAAAGGCCGTTTAAGCTTTTTATGGCGTCAATTGTTGTATTATATCTCTGTGCCAGCAGCCAAAGGGTATCCCCGGAACGGACTACATATTCAAAATACGATCCGCCCGGAACTTCCGTAGTGGGAATCTGCAGTACCTGACCGATATACAGAGTATTGCCGGTCAGGCCGTTCAGATTTTTGATGGCGTCAACCGTCGTGTTAAACCGTTGTGCCAGCAGCCAAAGGGTATCTCCTGAACGGACAACGTATTCCGTCACCCCTGTATCCGGGCCGGGGGGAATTACATCATTTACGCCCAAATACGTATTATACAGCGCCTGCCATGTGAGCGGTCCCACCACGCCGTCGGGTGTAAGTCCGGCTGCGCTTTGGAATGCTATAACCGACTGTTGTGTCCCTCTTCCGAAATTTCCGTCCTGTGCCGGAGCCGGAATTGTGGAATTAAATTCGGCTGCCACATTCAAAAGATATTGCAGGGTAATGACATCCTGACCTGACGAGCCAATTCGCAGAATCGAAGAGGGCGGAACGGTTCCGATCCCTAAGGAAGTACCCTCGCTGTCCAGCTCGGCAAGTCTGGTCACGGAAGTATAAAGGTAAGAAAGTTTATTCCAAGTGGATTTTCCCACCACGCCATCGGGCGACAGATTGAATATACTTTGAAATTTGGCAACTGCCGCCCTTGTGCTGTCGCCGAATACACCTGCCGGATCCGTAATTGCCGGGATTGCGGGGTAATTGCGCCGGATCCTCTGCAGATACGTTTGAATAGTCTGTACGTCAAGTCCGGTGCTTCCCGTTCTAAGCGCAGTTCCGGGATAGGAAGACACAATTCCGGTGATTATATTTGTCTCTGCAATTTCCACATCCTTTGGATAATAGGAGCGCAGTATCTGCAGGGGACTGTATCCCTGATTGGCCAGCGTTACTGTTCCCCATTGGGATAGTCCCCCGCAGGTCGCAGTGGTTCCGTTGCAGAAGGACGTGAAATAAGGCGCATTCTGTCCCTGTCTTCGGACATATTCATTAAAAATTTCATCCACGATTCGGCTGATGGACTCATAAATATTCCGTCCATATATAAATGACTGGTCATAGGCAGTACTGCTTGTTATGTCAAAGCTGTAGCCGCGGCTTCTGTACCACTCGGTATAAATCCGGTTCAGTGCAAAGGTGATAATTGCATAAATATTTGCCCGCAGGGATGCGTCAGGCCATGTGGGATATATTTCACTGCTGGCAACATTTTTCACATAATCGGGAAAAGATACCTGGACATTGGACGCAGATGTGCCGGGACTGCCTAGGTGTACTGTAATCGGATTGGGAATGACAACCTGGCGGAGTACCCGGGATTCTGTAACAGGCCCCTCCTGATAACGATCGCTTGCCGTTGAGGCGGCAGGAGCGCCGATCTGTATCTCCGTCACAGTGGGGGTGCGCTGCATCTCACGCATGGGAACAAATGCAATTGGCTGAATGGCTGTCTCACCTTCCAGAATCGGAATGCTTACAATATGGACCGAATTAAAGCCGTCTGCAAGAGCAAGTATATTGTAACTGATAAAGGGCGTTCCGGAAAAATTCGGATCCAGAGACAGGGAACGGTCCAGAGTCTCCAAAGCAATCTTCTCGGTTTCCCCGCTTTCATCTGTTGTCAATTGATAAATGATTCTTTCCAGATCATCCATAATCCGGATTTGTACCCCGCTGAGCGGAAGGGCGTCGTGGGCTGTCCGTGCCTGTATCATCAAATAACCGATAGCCATAAAAGATAGATTCCTCCTTCAAGTCTTTTCGGGAAACTGTTTCTGAGACAGGCAGGTTATACTGTCGTCTCATTGCCACCGGGTTTGCGGCATAATTCCCTATATCTAATAAAGTATGAAAAAAGACGATTATAGTTACTGCATTCCCGCAAAACGCTTTTTGGGAATTTGTTAAAGCAGGGCAGATCATGCCATATACCGTTTTTTTGTGGCAGGCAGACGATGGAAGTTGTATAATGACCTTATACGGGGCACGAACGGCGGGAAGGCTATCCATACCGTGACTGTGGAGCAATGATGATGGGGAGGAGTTTCTGCCAGGGGCAAGGAATCCTTTTATGAGAAATTGGGCTTTGAGATTATTCCAAACGGAATCATAAAGATGACAGAAATTCAGCCAAATACCTCGTAGCAGGCCGTGGAAATTGAGGAATAAAGATTAGGATTATGGAGGAAAACATGCGATTAGGAGAAGTCGGGTTATTGACAAATGATGTTATTAAATTGGCTGATTTTTATAAAGCCCTGCTTGAAACGGATAATGGCAGTCAGGATGAGGTACATCAGACAATCATTGCAGAAGAGACCATGCTGACGATCTATAATGACGGTTCCAGGAAGAATAATAATAATCGGAATATGTGCATTGCATTTACCGTGGAAAATATGGAACAAGAATATCATAAGATTTTGGAGTTAGGGGCGGAGATTATTGAAAAACCAACGAAACGACCGTGGGGCGCCGTAAACATGAGCTTTTATGACCCGGATCGAAATGTTGTGTATTTAAGGAGTTTTATATGAATATTGTTTCAATGAAAATTTCCGATGAAAGTGTACTGAAGCTTTTTTCGGAACATGATGATTATATGATTGACTTTCTGGGCGAGGATCAAGTGTATTATACACGATATAATGAGAGTGAAGATATAGAAAAAGTATGGGTGGTATTTTCCGATAACCTTCCGGTAGGCTGCATAGCATACAGAAGAAAGGCGGATGGAACAGGTGAGGTTAAGCGGCTGTATATAAAAGAAGAGTACCGGGGAAAGGGAATCTCAAAGGAGCTGCTGAAAATGATGGAATACCATGCCAAAGAGCAAGGGTGTCACACTTTGTTTTTAGATACAAGAATAACACTTGAGCCGGCGGTTTCCCTGTACCGTTCTTACGGGTTTCACATAGTTTTTCAACAAGGGCTTTATATTCAGATGAAAAAGGAAATTTGTTCATAGAGATAAATACAGTAAATTTAGAGGAAAGAAGGATAAGCATGAACCAGCTTGTTTTAGAAGCAAGGAATGAGATCAGGACGCTGTCCGGGAACGTTGCGGAAGGGCAGCATATTGTTACCGGTGATATAAGAAGACTGGCTGCACGGCTGTATAGAAAGATAGAAGATAAATCAATTGAAAATGTACTGAGCCTATGTGAGGAATTATTGGATGAGCATAGCTGGGCATTTGGCGTTATTGCCTTTGATTGGGCTTACAGAGTCAGGGACCAGTATTCCGAAACCACATATGACACCTTTTATATGTGGTTAAAAAAATATGTCCGGGGATGGGGAGATTGCGATGACTTTTGTACACATGCTTTTGGCGAATTGCTGAGAAGATATAAATCTGTTTTCCGTAAGGTAACGGAATGGACGAAGGATGAAGATTTTTGGGTCCGCCGTGCATCGGCTGTCATATTGATTCCGGCTATTTTACATAAGGATTATGAAGGAATGAATCCCCTGACCATATCTGACGCGCTTATGACGGATGAGCATGATCTGGTGCAGAAAGGATATGGCTGGATGTTAAAATGCCTTTCCCAGGTGGATATGGAAACGGTGAAAAAATATCTGATTCTGCATCATAAGGAGATGCCCAGAACCGCTTACCGTTATGCGCTGGAAAAGTTTGATAAGGGAACAAGAAAAGAATTGATGAATTTGTAAAAATGAACAAATACAACATATTAGTAAAATTGCGTCTCGTGGATTTGCCTATGTGTTTTTCTCTTTTCGCAGGCTCTTCAGCAGGAGAAGACACAGAATCAGTACCAGCGGGAAAAGGCATCCGATGAGCATCCCTTTTTTAAGGTCATTGTCTGCATTTTGGGTAATGGCGCCCACCAGGCCCGGCCCGAATGCACCGCCCAAATCCCCTGCCATGGCCAGAAGGGCGAACATGGCAGTACCGCCTGCGGGGAGTGTTCCGGAGCAGATGCTGATGGTTCCGGGCCACATAATGCCCACGGAAAAACCGCACATAATGCAGCCAATCAGTCCCAGCACGGGATTGTCTGACAGGGAAGCCGACACATAACAGAGCAGGCACAGGCCGCCGGAGCCGATCATAAACTTCATCAAATCCAGCCTGTCTCCGTACTTTCCGAAAATAACGCGGCTGATTCCCATCGTTACCGCAAACATACAGGGGCCGGCCAGATCCCCCATGGCCTTTGACAATCCGAGAGCCGATTCTGCATAGGCGGAAGCCCATTGTGCCATGGAAAGCTCGGAAGCTCCTGCGCAAACCATCAGGATAATGGCAATCCAAAAGATGGGAACCTGAAGCAGGCGGCTTACCCTCATGCCCTTGCCGTCCGCTGCCAGAGGTTCGATGGGGCATGTGGCAAAGTTGTAGATATTATAAAGGGGAATCAGCGCCCATATGCAGGCAAGCCATTTCCAGCTGTCGATGCCAAACACCGCGAAAAAGACGGTGGATAAAAGGATAACACCTACCGAGCCCCAGCAATAGAAGGAGTGCAGCAGGCTCATGGCAGCTTCCTTATGCTCAAAGGGGCACGCTTCCACAATGGGGCTGCCCAATACTTCAATTAACCCGCTGCCCACCGCATAAATAACCACACTTGCAATCATGCCGACCAGGGGATCGGGAAGGAAATCAGGTAAAAAGGCAAGCCCGACCAGTCCCACGGCGGAACAAAGCTCCGAAGCTACGACACATCTGCGGTATCCGATGCGATCTGCAAAATAGGAGCATAGCACATCCACAATCAGCTGGGTCAGAAAAAAGACCGTGGAAATCAGAGCTATTTTTCCCAGGGGAATGTGATAATCACTATGAAATTTCAGAAAAAGCAGAGGTGCAAAATTTGCGGCAATTGCCTGGGTGATAAAGCCGAGATAGCAGGCTGCCAGTGTCTTTTTATAATTTTTGGCCATATTGACATATACTCCCTTCTTTGTTACAGTGAATTACATTATATAGCATGACAAAACGCATATCAAGGCAGTATCTCACAAATATATTACACAATATAGCAATTCCGGACAGGAGAGATTTCATGACGTTATCTGAAGGATACAGCAGAATTATCACGGATGAGTCCCTGAGGGAAACCGCTCATCACGGAAGCGAGGAATACCCGTTTCAATATTATCTGGAGGACATTTGGCTTTTTGATTTTCATTGCATAGACTGGCACTGGCATCCGGAAGTGGAATTTGTACTGATTGAAAAAGGGACGGCGGATTTTCTGATCGGAAGTGAAAGATATGTGCTGGGCGCCGGAACAGGTATCTTTATAAATTCCCAGGTGATTCACAGATTTGAAGCGGCAGAAAGTACCGTGATTCCCAATATAGTGTTTTCACCTTCACTGCTTGCCCGGGAAGAAAGCCCTATTTACCGGAAGTTCATACAGCCGGTTCTTGATTCGCCGGCAGAGTGCCTGATCTTTTCCGCTGATGACTCCGGGCAGAAGGAGATAGCAGATACGCTTGTTTCCGTGTTTGCCCTGCAGGAGTCGGGCGATGTATGTGAAATTAAAACCGTTGAGCTGCTATTAAAGCTGTGGTATATACTGTACGGGCAGATGGAGCCGGCGGAAGAAGCTTCCGGGCCCCGTTCTTCTGCGCGGACCCGGGCTCAGCTCCAGATCATGATGCAGTATATACATAAGAATTTCCGCCGGCCGATTTCGCTGGATGAAATTGCGGACACGGTGCTGCTAAGTAAAAGCAGTGTGCTGAACCTGTTTCGGGAAAATATACATACCTCGCCCATAGAATATCTGATACATTACAGGCTGAAATATGCGGCCAGGCTGCTGGCAACTACGGAGAACAGTGTTTCCTCCGTGGCCCGGGATAGCGGGTTTGAAAACATTGGCTACTTTTGCCGCAAATTTAAAGAGGTATTTGGGGTAACGCCAGGTGAATACAGAAAGCGAGGATGAGCGTTGCTCCGGCTTAAAGGCCGGCATCGGGCACGAACCGGTCAAAGCCGTAATATTACTGTCTGCGGGCATTCTCCTGCAGGTATTGGTGTACATCCTTACGAATAGAGAAAAACACATCCACCAGTACAGGATCGAAATGCTTTCCGGCATCCTCCCGGAGAATGGAAAAGGCGTGTTCCTCCGCCATCGCCTCCTTATATACACGCCTGCAGACCAGAGCGTCAAATACATCCGCCACAGCCATGATCCGTGCCGAAAGAGGAATTTCGCTGCCGCGTAAGCCCATCGGGTAACCGCTGCCGTCCCATTTTTCATGGTGGCAGCATACGATTTCCCTGGCCATCTGCAGAAGCTCCGGTTCCGCGTTGCCTGCAAGGATCTTCTCCACGATGTCTCCGCCCAAAAAGGCGTGGGTCTTCATGATCTCAAATTCTTCCGGTGTGAACCTTCCGGGTTTGTTCAATATTACATCGGAAATGAGGATCTTACCCACATCATGCAGCGGAGCTGCATTGCGTATGTAAACGGTGAATTTTTCGTTCACTGTCTCCGGATAAATGTTGTTTTCCAGCATATAATCGGCCATCATGGTAACATAGCGCTTGGTATTGCGCACATGCTCGCCGGTGGAGTTGTCCCGGCTTTCTATGATAGCAGCCATTCCCTCGATTACGCTTTCCTGCATTCGGATCCGCTCAAGAGCCTGTTCTTTGATTTTCCTAGTCTGTGCCTCCACCCGCTCTTCCAGAGTAGCCTGATAGCCCTGCAGCTCTTGGGCATATCGGGTGGCTTTATTCCTGTTGCGGTAACTGGAGGTGCAGAAGTATCCTACCACGAAAAATATCAGTACACTCACCAGAATATTTCGCCATAGTGTGGCCTTGACTCTTTCAAACAAGTCAGTTGTATTGATCACCATGGCTACAAACCAGTCCTTTTGGACCTCTTTGGAAAAGATCATACACTCTTCGCCGTCCAGCTCCATGGTCACGGCATTTCCTTCACAGGAAAGAATTTTCCGGGTCATTTCCTGCAGCTGGGAGTCCTGCATATTCTCGTCGGTCAGATAATTTTTCCCCTTTTGGGCGTCGTCGTGATGGGCAACCACCAGTCCGTTTTTGTCGATAATGAAGCCGAATCCTTCCCCGTTCAGATGAATGTTCTTTGCCATCTGCTGCATTTCATCCATTACAATATCCAGGGAGACCACACTTTTCCCGTCTGAGAGAAGCTGGCTTACCGATATCATGATACTGCCTGTCTGGGCATCCAGATAAGGGGAAACCACCATGGGCCGGCCGCCGCCTGCAAGGGCCGTTGTGTACCAGACCCTTTCCTGGGGGACGTAATCCTCATCCGGTACCCAGCCAATGCCATCCAGATAAACACCGTCAAAAACACCGTAAATGCCGGTAAAATTCCTGTCTATGGCACGTGCATAATCCTCCGATTCCTGAAGCAGGAATTTTTCGATTTCGTCCGGGCCGGCTCCGTCACGCATCATGGAATCCACCACCAGCCCTGTTACCTGCAGAACGTCAAGTCCCTGCAACAGGAAATTATTCAATTCTTCGGCTTCCTGGGATACGGAGTTTTTGCCGATGGTGATTGCATCCTCCATGGCTACGGAATAAAAAGAAGCGAAGGTGTAGTACGCGATTCCTCCAAGGGCAAACAATGTGATTGCCAGCGTCAGAATATATTGAATACGGTTGCGGCCCCTTTTTGATTTCATTTCATACCTCTTGCTACTATATCGAAACAGACCGAGGAAATATGTAACAGTTTACTCATACAGAATTGACAGTGTAACCTATGTATGAACGGCTGCGGTCATGTCAGTAAGTATATCATGCAGACGGAATTTTGAAAAGTTTTATTATAGGATCAGTAATTTGTATGTACTAAAAATGAAAATTCCTGTTGACTCTCCCATAAGGTCAGGCGATATACTGTTTACAAATTCGAATCCATCATCAGACAAGGAGTGAGACAGATTGCTGCAGATAGGAGAGTTTTCCAGGATATGCCAGGTCAGTGTGAAGACGCTGCATCATTATGACAAGACGGATATGAGATTGCAGGAGCACCCTTTGAGCTCTACATTAAGACTCAGTTTGATTCCTATTCCCCGGAGGATTGGGAAACAGAAGTGTACTTTCCGGTTCGGAAGAAATAGCAGGATAAGGCCGCAGCATCAACCTGAGGTGTGGAATCGTAAGCAGTGGTGAAAGACAGGGCTGTGAAATGCGGAGACAGATGCTCTCCAATTTTTCACAGCCCGGTTTTCTTATGATCCGGCACGGGAATTAAAGGGTAAAGTCGATGTCATACATGGTGCCGTTAGAGAACAATATGCCGTCGGTGAGACGGATACGCAGAATGCAGGTGTTTTCGTCTTCAAAGTTGGTATGGCCATTGTTGATCCAGGAAGCAAAAGCCTTTTTCAGCGTGTCGGCAATTTCTCTGTTTTCCGGCTTGCCAATATAACCTAAATTGATCCCTTCCCCGTGGCCGGTAAACCAGTCTCCGCAGACAGCTACCGCGGGATTGGCGCCGATTTGCCGCATTTTATTGGACAGACTGTAGGTGATCACGTAAAACGAACCGTTTTCATAGTAAGCATCCACGTTGCGGACATGGGGAAGGCCATTCTCCACCGTTGCCAGAGGGAGGATGAAATCGTGACCAAACCTCTCCTCCATAAGTGCTTTTGTAGTATCCGTTAATTTTTCCATTGGTGTTCCTTTCTGCCTTTTTAATAGGCAAGGTAAGCTTGTATCGTTGTAAAAGTTATGTAATGCTGACCTTCTCAATATATATACGGTAAATGGCAAGAAAGATTTCCCGGCTCTCCGCGTACTTTTTCCGCAGCATGGGATAAGCGGAGAAAACCATATTATGACAGGAGGGTGTACTTTCTTTTTCTGCGGTACCGCTGATGCGGATCCACTTTCCCGAGACCGGGTCATAGCTTGCCAGCTCCACGCCGCAGTTTTGTGCAAGGTCGGAACAGACGCTTTTCCTGCTGTCAGTGATGATGAGTAATTCTTCTCCGTCGCTTAAGACCATCCCCAGGGGTCTTAGCCGTGGCCGGGAGCCTGCGCAGGTAGCCAGAAAGAAATACCCGCACTCCCGAATAAAGGATACGCAGACATCGGCCGTTATTTCGGCAGGTTCCTGCATTTCCCGGCCAATTATCTCACTGAGCAGGTAGTCTATGCTGCAGGCAAACAATTTGCTGAGTCTGATCAACTTTTCTGTCTCGGGAAAGGCCAGGTCCATTTCCCAGCGGGACACGGATTGCCTGGTCACTCCCAGCAGCTCTGCCAGCTGTTCCTGGGTGATATTGTTTCCCTTGCGGAGGTTCGCTATTTTTTCACCGGTTGTCATTTGGCCCTCATTCCGCCGCGCCAGCGGCAATTGATCGGCGTAAAGAAAATCTGTTGCTTTACTCGTTATCGGTCAGGTCGATTCCTATTATATCTGCGTATCTGTTTTCTGAAAACCTCTTTTAAGGTGCAGGATGTAACGTTGAGATTGCGAATCAGCGGTCAGACTTTTTCAGGTAGAAGGTTCCAAGCTCCAGCAGTTTTTTCTGGGCGGTGAGAATTTCTTCTTCCGTGCCGTTCCATTGTTTCATATCTTCATGGATAAAGTACAGCATTCTGTCCGAAAGATTTGCCAGGAAAGTCTGAACCACCCTGCCTGACGCACCGGTCAGTGCTGCCGTCAGGGTAGTGTTATCCGTATCCCGCAGGATCAGCTGGATCTCAAAATTTCCTACCTGGGCAAACGCTTCCAGCAGGTCTGTATGATCGGAATACAATTTTTTATCCTTGTACTGGTCCAGGATGTCCTGACGGGTATATTTCAGTAGTTCACTCATGTTTGTTTTCTTTTCCCGGTAATCGATGCCAATATAGGACGAGATCAGTTCCTGAATAACCTCAGGAGACTGTCCGGCAAAGATCTGTTTCAGTACCGCCGTGATCATGCGGCCTTCCGGGCGCTCTGCCTCCGGGAGTGTTGTGACATAGTTTTCAAGGAGCTGAAACACTGCCGGCACTTCCATTTGTTTCATAAACAGATACAAAACAAAAGGAATTGCAAAGGCCAGAAACCGGCTTTCTCCTTTAAGGTCGGGAATGCAGGTTTCCATGGCGAGCAGTCCTTTTGAACGGCTGACTTCGCTGCATTTCAGCAGATCTTCCCCGATTAGGGCAAGACGGAATTTTTGGGCGTCATAGATGCCTACCTCTTCTACCTGCCCGGGCGTTCTGCCTACCAGCTCATCTATGCTGCATTCAAAGAAGTCCGCCAGCGCCCACAGCATCTCGATACTGGGCTTTGCCAGGTTTCGTTCCCATTTGGAAACGGCGGCAGGACTGATGCTGAGTACGGCAGCCAGCTGCTCCTGACTCATTCGCTTTGCCACGCGCAGGGAGAATAGTTTCCCTCCTATGGCTACCCCGTGATATTGTATGCTTTCCATGATACACTCCTTTTGATGTAGATGTGGTTTAGGCGCCAAGATTGTCTTCTGCAAAAGGTATACCTTACAATATATATAGTTTATGGGTTTGCTTATGTAAAGTCAAAGGATAAATCATCCAGTTTTTAAACCGCCGGTTTTATGGTTGGTAATCCTGTTTTATACGGCGGGAGACATTTTGGCTTCTGCAAAGCAGATACTGGCGGCGCAGATTTCCTGCTGATTCAGGGGGAGTAATTTTTTATGTCCTGTAATAAGGGATTTAAGACCCCTAGGTGGCAATGATCAGATATTGCTGTAGCTGTGCTTTTATTGCTAAATCTATTATACAGCTTGATTTTTTCTTTAGCAACAAGTATCATTAATGTATAGCGGATAGGCTATGCAAAATGAAAAAAGGGGGCTGCAAATGCTGTACATAGGTATTGATTTGGGAACATCGGCAGTGAAGCTGCTGCTGATGGATCAGGACGGAAAGATCGTAAATGTGGTTTCCAGGGAATATCCCCTGTATTTTCCTCATCCCGGCTGGTCGGAGCAGAAACCGGAGGATTGGTATGCCCAGACCATGGAAGGGATCAGGGAGCTGATTCGGGATGTGGATAAGGCTCAGGTAGCAGGCATCAGCTTTGGGGGGCAGATGCACGGCCTGGTGATTCTGGATCAGGATGACAATGTAATTCGTCCTGCAATCCTCTGGAACGATGGGCGTACCACGGAAGAAACGGATTATTTGAACAATGTGATCGGGAAGGAAAAGCTGTCGGCATATACCGCAAATATTGCATTTGCCGGATTTACTGCGCCGAAGATTCTCTGGGTGAAGAAAAACGAGCCTGAGAATTTTGCAAAGATTTCGAAGATCATGCTGCCAAAGGATTATATCGCCTATAAACTGACCGGCGTACATTGCACCGATGTGTCGGATGCTTCCGGTATGCTGTTGTTTGACGTGAAGAACCGCAGATGGTCACCGGAGATGTGTGAGATTTGCGGCATTAACATGGATCAGCTTGCCGCATGCTATGAGAGCTATGAGTCGGTGGGGACTCTTCTGCCGAAGATTGCGGAAGAACTGGGCCTGTCCGCCGATGTAAAAGTGGCGGCAGGAGCGGGAGATAATGCGGCGGCGGCAGTAGGCACGGGAACCGTGGGAGATAATATGTGCAACATTTCCCTGGGCACCAGCGGAACTATCTTCATTTCTTCGGGAAAGTTCGGTGTGGATAAATTCAATGCGCTGCATTCCTTTGCCCATGCGGATGGCAGTTATCACCTGATGGGATGTATGCTCAGCGCTGCCAGCTGTAATAAATGGTGGATGGATGAGATCATCGGCACAAAGGATTACGGGGCAGAGCAGGAAAATATCGAAAAGCTGGGAGAAAACCATGTATATTATCTGCCTTACCTGATGGGGGAGCGTTCTCCTCATAATAACCCTAATGCCAGGGCGGTCTTTATCGGTATGACCATGGACACTACCAGGGCCGACATGACTCAGGCAGTTCTGGAAGGGGTGGCATTTGCCCTGCGGGATTCTCTGGAGGTAGCAAGGTCTCTGGGAATAAAGCTGGAACGTACCAAGATCTGCGGCGGTGGTGCAAAGAGCCCCCTGTGGAAGAAGATCGTGGCCAATGTGCTGAACCTGAAGGTGGATGTGATCGAGAGCGAGGAAGGTCCTGCCATGGGCGGCGCCATGCTGGCGGCGGTGGCCTGCGGCGGGTTTAAGAACGTGGAAGAAGCCGCTGCCAGGGTGGTAAAGATTGTGGATACGGTGGAGCCTGATCCGGAGCTGGCGGCAAAGTATGAGGCCCGCTATGCGCAGTTTAAGGAGATTTATCCCACCTGCAAGCCGTTGTTTGAGATGATAAAATAGAGATGCGGCTTTATAGCCGGCAGTTATCGGAATAGAGATCTGCGTCTTATGGCGCAAAAGGAGGGAATCATGAAAATATTACCTGTTACAGATCCTGCCTTTAGAGAGTATGGCCGGATCATAACCAATGTGGATTTTGCAGGGCTTGTTGAGGCCATGAAGAAGACGCCTGTACCGGAAGGCGTGGTTTATGAGCCCGCGGTCCCCGAGCTGGAGGCATTGCCTGTAATGAAGGAGCTGTCTGAGGTGGTGTACGGAGAGATGCCCGTTCAGATCGGCTACTGCAATGGCCACAACACGAAGCTGAACGCCGTGGAATATCACAGGGATTCCGAAATCAATGTGGCGGCAACTGATGCCATTCTGATCCTTGGCAGATTACAGGATGTGGAAGCGGATCATACCTATGACACTTCGAAGATGGAGGCATTTCTGGTTCCTGCGGGAACGGCGGTGGAGGTCTATGCCACCACTTTGCATTATGCTCCCTGCAGCGTGGAAGGAAAAGGTTTCCAGGTGGCCATCGTACTGCCGAAAGGAACCAATTATCCCTTAAAAGCAGCTCATTCCAAGGCTTCCGATATATCTACGGACAATGAAGATCATCTGATTACCGCTGTAAACAAGTGGCTGATTGGCCATGCGGAGGGAGGTCTGGAGCCGGGCAGCTTTTTAGGGCTGAAGGGCAAAAATCTGGACATTACAGAATAAGTTATTAGGAATTTCGGCGGAATTTTCGCCCAAATAAATATAGTATAAAATCAGGAGGATTGAAACATGAACAATTTACCCCAGGTAAAGATCGGTATCGTTGCCGTAAGCCGTGACTGCTTCCCCGAGAGCCTTTCTGTCAACAGAAGAAAGGCATTGGTGAAGGCATATACGGAAAAGTACGGCGCAGCAGACATTTATGAGTGCCCTGTCTGTATCGTGGAGAGTGAGATCCATATGGTACAGGCGCTGGAAGACATTAAGAAAAACGGCTGCAACGCCCTCTGCGTGTACCTTGGAAACTTCGGCCCCGAGATCTCAGAGACACTGCTGGCAAAGCACTTTGACGGACCGTCCATCTTTGTGGCGGCAGCGGAAGAGAGCCAGGCAGACCTGATGGACGGCCGCGGCGACGCATACTGCGGCATGTTGAATGCAAGCTACAATTTGAAGCTGCGCAATGTCAAGGCTTATATCCCCGAGTATCCCGTAGGTACTGCCGAGGAATGCGCCGACATGATCAACGAGTTTGTACCCATTGCCAGAGCGATTATCGGACTGTCCGACCTGAAAATTATTTCCTTTGGTCCCAGACCCCTCAACTTCCTGGCATGTAATGCACCGATCAAGCAGCTCTACAATCTGGGCGTGGAGATTGAAGAGAACTCCGAGCTGGATCTTTTTGAGGCTTTCAATAAGCATGCGGGAGACGAGAGGATTCCTGCCAAGGTCAAGGAGATGGCAGAGGAGCTGGGAGCAGGCAACAAGAAGCCTGAGATCCTGGAGAAGCTGGCTCAGTATGAGCTGACCCTGCTTGACTGGGTGGAGGCTCACAGAGGTTATCGGAAGTATGTAGCCATTGCCGGAAAGTGCTGGCCTGCATTCCAGACCCAGTTTGGCTTCGTGCCCTGCTATGTAAACAGCCGTCTTACCGGCATGGGAATCCCCGTTTCCTGTGAGGTAGACATTTACGGCTGTCTGTCCGAGTTTATCGGTACCTGTGTCAGTGCGGATGCCGTTACCCTGCTGGACATCAACAACTCTGTTCCTGCGGATATGTTCAAAGAGGCTATAGAGGGTAAGTTCCCTTATACCCACAAGGATACCTTCATGGGCTTCCACTGCGGCAATACCTGCACCAAGAAGCTGGCGTTCTGCGAAATGAAGTATCAGAAGATCATGGCCCGCAGCCTTCCGGTAGAGGTTACCAACGGTACCCTGGAGGGCGACATTATGCCCGGAAACATCACGTTCTATCGTCTGCAGTCTACTGCGGATAACAAGCTTCGCGCTTACATTGCCCAGGGCGAGGTACTGAACGTGCCCAGCAAGTCCTTCGGCGGTATCGGTGTGTTTGCTATTCCTGAAATGGGACGTTTCTACCGTCATGTACTGATTGAGAAGAATTATCCTCACCATGGTGCGGTGGCTTTCGGACACTTTGGAAAGGCTCTGTATGAAGTATTCAAGTACATCGGAGTCCCTGTGGAGGATCTGAATTATAACCAGCCCAAGTCCCTGCCGTATCCTACGGAAAATCCGTTCTGCTGAAGAAAGCAGTAAGGCTGATAATAAAGAAGGATTTCATTCCCCGCAGTTTGCTGCGGGGAATTTTTGTCGTGGCATCACCTGCTGCCAAACCAGTCCTTCATGGTCTGCAGTACCTTTACCAGCTCTTCTTCTTTGATTACATAGGGCACCATTGCATACAGATAGTTTAGGAAGGGACGGCTGAAGACTCCGCGCCGGTAAGCAAACTCCTGATAGCCCCTGATAACGGCGGGATCATAAACCTCCAGGCACACACAGGCCCCCATAATCCGGACTTCCTTCACGCGGGGATCTGCAAAGCCCTCCAGTTCCCGGCGGGTAATTTCCTCGATTCTGCGGATTTTGGACATGTAATCCTGCTCTTCAAAGAGTTCAACGGATTTCAGCGCAGCGCTGCAGGCCAGGGCGTTTCCCATAAAGGTAGGACCGTGCATGAGGGCGTGGGCAGGATCACCGTCATAAAACCCCTCAAATACCCTGTTATTGGCTACAGTGACGGCATGGCCGATATAGCCGCCGGTCAGGGCTTTTCCGAGAACAAGTATATCCGGCAGTACCAGGTCCGCCACAAAGCGGTTACCGGTGCGGCCAAGGCCGGTGGCCACTTCGTCGAAAATCAGAAGGACGCCGTACTGGTTGCACAGTTCCCGGGCGCGCTTTAAGAAAGAAATATCATACATCCGCATACCGCCTGCCCCCTGTAGCAGGGGTTCTGCGATAAAGCAGTTCAGTTTGTCGTGGTACGTTTCGAAGGCTTTTTCCAGGGCGCTGATTTCGGTGGGAATATGAACAACATATTTGCTTTTACCATAGGCCTTGAGGACAAAATGATAGTCCTCGTCGTCACCTGTTTCCATTGTTTTGAAGGTATCCCCGTGATAGGCGTGCTCCAGTGCCAGCACCATGGTGCGGTTGGTATCCCCCCGATTCATAAAAAATTGCAGGGCCATTTTCAGGGCTACCTCCACGGCAACGCTGCCGGAATCGGAGTAAAAGCAGTGATTCAGGTCACCCGGAAGAAAGCTTTGCAGCTTATCCGAGAGCTTCTGTACCGGCTCATGGGTAAGGCCGCCCAGCATCACGTGGGCAAATTTTTCCAGCTGGGCTGCGATTGCGCGATTGAGCTCCGGGTGCTTGTAGCCGTGGATTACGCTCCACCAAGAGGAGACGGAGTCGATGAGCTTTTGGTCCTCCGTGTACAGATAAACCCCTTCTGCGTCAATAATTTTATAGGGAGCCTTCATGCCCTTCATCTGTTCATAGGGATACCAGATCATTTTCGTCCTCCATTCTGTACAATGCCTCCAACTGTTCTGCGGAAAGCTCCAGTTCGGTATCTCCCTCCTTCACGCAGGCAAGCACTTTCAGCCCGGTCAGGGCTTCGCACATTCTCAGATTGTCCTCGTGCAGGATATTTTCCGGTTCATAATGATTGAAAATGATGCCCGTTAACGGGAGATTACGGGCCTTCATATATTCGGCGGTGAGCACCACTGCATTAATGGTTCCCAGGCCGGCGTCAGCCACCAGCAGACAATTCAGGCTGCGGCCCCGGATAAAATCCTCCAGCAGGATCTGCTGTCCGTCAAAGCGCAGGGGACACAGAATTCCGCCGGAACCTTCCGCCGTTATATAGTCATATTTGCTGCAAACGGCATCAAAAGCGTGGAGCACTGTGTCCATTTCGATGGGATTGTCCTCAATCCGTGCTGCCAGATGGGGGGAGAAAGCAGCTTCATAGACATAAGGGCACATTTCCTCCAGGGGCTGTTCGATACCGGAAACAGTCTTTACATGCACGGCGTCTCCGGGAATCAGGCTTCCGTCTGTACCGCGCTCATTTCCGCTCATGGCAGCCTTGTAGTAGGCGGCGCTTTTCCCGTTTTCCCGCAGCTTTTTTAAGATTAGGCCCGTAACATAGGTCTTGCCGATGTCGGTGCCGGTTCCCGTGATAAACAAAATTTTACTTATCATAAAGTGTCACCTCGTATCCCAGTTCTTTTAGAAGTTCCAGATCCTTCCTGACCGTTATGCCGGCGGTAGTCAGCATATCGCCGGAAATCGCGGCATTTGCACCGGAGGTAAAGCAGCCTCTTCCCTTGTCCGACAAAAGTCCCCTGCCTCCGGCAAGCCGGATCGAAGCCTCCGGCAGGATGAAACGGTAGACCGCCACGATCCGGCGCATATCCTCGTCGGTCAGTCTGGCGTTCTTTTCAAACGGGGTGCCGGGAATGGGATTCAGCATATTTACAGGGACGCTTTTGATTCCAAGCTCCCGTAAGCTCAACGCCATATCGATCCTGTCCTCCACGGATTCTCCCAGCCCCATAATTCCTCCGCTGCATACCGAAAGCCCGGCCGTCCGGGCGGCGCGGATGGCCTGCACCTTATCGGCAAAGGTATGAGTGGTGCAGATATTGGGAAAATTTCTTTCCGAGGTTTCCAGATTGTTATGTACCCGGCTCACACCGGCCTCTTTTAATTTGCGGAACTGCTCTTCGCTTAGCAGGCCGAAGGAGACACACACGGAAATGCCCACCTCCTCCCGGATCTTTCGGATCAGGCGGCACATGCGGTCTGTCTCCTGATCGGACAGCTGCTTTCCCGATGTCACAATGGAGTAGCGCAGGACGCCCTGCTGATGGTTGGTTCTGGCCTGGGCCAGGATTTCCTCGTCGGGAAGCAGGGGGTATTCCGTTACGCCGGTGTGGTTGTGGGCAGATTGGGCGCAGAATTTGCAGTTTTCGGAGCAGCGGCCGCTCTTTCCGTTGATGATGGTGCAAAGGTCAAAGCGGGAAGAACAAAAATGTCTGCGAATGTTGTCGGCGCTTTCACACAGTTCGTTCAGAGGCTGGCCGTACAGATACAGGGCCTCGTCCCGGGTAATCTGTTTTCCCTTTAAAACTTTTTCCGTCAATGAATTCAGTGTCATGATGTTTCACACTCCTTTTAGTATATTGGAGAACCTGCCGGTAAGAAGTCAAATCATGCTTTACGCAACAAAGCCGGGCGGCACTTTGCTGCGTGAATGTGTAATGGGTCAGGCTGTCATGGTCTTCAGCACGGGGATCAGTCTCTTCCCGAGGACTGCTCCCAGGATGCACAGGCATATATCCCCCGGCACCGCCAGGAGGAAGCAGTAGAGGAACAGGGGCCATAAGCCGATAGGAGTGCCCAGGTAAAAATTGCTCATCAGGTAATAATAAGCCATGCCGCATAAATAGACAATCCCTAAGCCGGTGAAGGTAGCGGTAAGCAGACGTGGGTAGCCGGGATTGGAACCCTTGTTTGCAATTGTACCTGTCACATAGGCGGCAACTGCGAATCCGATAATATACCCGAAGCTGGGCTTTAAGATATAGGAAAAACCGCCGCCTTCTGCAAATATGGGCAGCCCTGTAAGGCCCATTACGATATATATGCAGACGGCAAGGGCGCCGGTTTTACCACCCAGTAAAAGCCCGGCCAGCATGGTAAACAGAAATTGCAGGGTAAAGGGAACCACCGGAATGGGAATACGGATAAAGGCTCCTACGGCGATAAGTGCCACAAACAGAGCACATAAAATCAGGTTCCTTGTCTTTTTAATTTTCATGCGTTACCCCTTTCACACTGATCTCCCCGGAAGAGCAGGCCTCTTCTGTTCCGTCGCCATACCTCACCAGCAGGCGGCACTGATTGTCAATACCCAGTACCAAAGCACTTTTGGATTCGTTGGCAGTCAACAGCAGAACCTGTTTTCCGATTACAAAGCTGCGCTTACGATATTCTTCTATGTAGTCCCGTGAAACTGCGGATCCGGTGTAATAATCATAAAAGCGATTCAGAAATTCTGCTGCCAGACGGTTTTTCACATCATCCCTCGGCGATTGAAAAACACTGCCGGCCAGGGATGCCAGCTCCGCCGGGAACTTTTCTTTTGGCGGATAGATGTTGATACCCAGTCCCAGAACCGCATATTCCAGCATGCCGTTTTCCAGGCTGAAGGATCCCTCTGTCAGGATGCCGCAGACTTTTTTTCCGTGCAGGTAAATATCGTTTACCCATTTAATCTGTGCCTGTTCTCCGGAATCTGAAACGGCGTCTATGGACGCACAGACAGCGGCGGCCGCCATTGTAGTAATCTGAAGGGCCTGCTCCGACGTACAATTCCCTGGACGGAGCAGCAGACTCATATAAATCCCGGTTTGTGCAGGAGAAAAGAAACCGCGCCCTGAGCGCCCTCGACCGGCCGTCTGCTCATTTGCCAGAATCACACAGTTGTCCTGCGCTCCTTCTGCGGCCTTTTCCCGCAGAAGTGAATTGGTGGAGGAAACGGTGGATAAGACGGTAATTTTCAGGTCGGTAAGTTCGGAAGAAAGATATTTCCGAATCCCCTGGGCGGACAATATATCATTTTGTTCTGACAGGCAGTAACCCTTGTTGGTTACGGCTGTGATGGCATATCCGTCGTTCTGAAGAGATTTTACCGCTTTCCAGACAGCAGTCCGGGAGAGAGAAAGTGTCCTGGCGATGGTCTCGCCGGAAAAGTATGTTCCTCTGTTTGATTCCAATAATTCCAGCAGCTTTTCCTTTGTCTGCATTGTGTACCCCTGAATTCCTTCTTTCTATGAATATTCTGAGGACAGAATAGCACACTCGGTTTTTGATTGTCAATAGCAAAAACAAAAGTGGTTTACAATAAAAGGGCATTTGCAGCACTATTGCGCAATATGGAGCTGCCAAAATTTGTTCTTTAGCAAAAATGTACATTGCGTTAAGGGACAAATGCGAATATACTCTTTAGTCGGTGATGCAGCGGATTCGTGAGGAAAGATGTTCACACCGGGAAAAGGAGTTTAAAACGGTTATGGCAGTGACGAAGGATATGACAAAGGGTTCTCCCATGAAATTAATTCTGGGTTTTTCCGTACCGCTTTATTTTGGTTTTTTGTTTCAGCAGTTTTATAATCTGGTGGATACCGTGATTGTGGGGCGCTTCCTGGGAAAGGAAAACCTGGCGGCGGTAGGGGCCACCGGTTCCGTCAATTTTCTGATCATCGGTTTTTGTATGGGGGTCTGCGGTGGCTTTGCCATTCCCATATCCCACAAATTCGGGGCAGGAGACTATTCCGGCGTGCGCAGGGTAGTGGCAAACTGTGTCTGGTTAGCCTCCGGCTTTGCACTGGTGATGACGGTATTGACAACCCTGTCCTGCCGGGGCATTCTGACAATTATGCGGACTCCTGTAAATATCATAGACGCCTCTTATTCCTACATTTGGGTGATCTTTCTGGGGATACCCGTGACCTTCCTTTACAATATGACCTCCGGTATTATCCGGGCCATGGGAGACAGCAAGACACCTGTGATCTTCCTGGTACTGTCTTCTTTTATCAATATCGGGCTGGACCTGTTCTTTATCATCACTCTGCATTGGGGCGTTCAGGGAGCTGCCTGGGCCACCGTGATCTCCCAGGGAGTTTCCGGGGCATGCTGTCTGGCTTATATCATAAAAAAATTTGACCTTTTGAAAATACAAAAAGAAGAGTGGGCGCCTAACAGACATCTAATGGGGACGCTCTGCGGTATGGGAATTCCCATGGGCCTGCAGTATTCCATCACTGCCATCGGCAGTGTGATTCTCCAGAGCGCCACCAATACGCTGGGCTCCGACGCGGTGGCGGCGGTGACGGCGGCAGGGCGTATCAACGGCTTTCTGGCCTGTCCCTTTGATGCCTTCGGCTCCACCATGGCTACTTACGGGGGACAAAATGTAGGTGCCGGCAGGCTGGACCGAATCGGAACCGGTCTAAAATCCTGTGTCCTGCTGGGGGCGGGATACTCCGTGATTGCCCTGGGAGTGGCTGTTCTTCTGGGACGTCCTCTGGCGACTGTTTTCCTGGACGTTTCGGAAGCTGCTATCATAGACAATGTGAGATTTTTCCTGATCTGCAGCACTGCCTTTTATTTTCCTCTTGCATTGGTGAACATTGTCCGCTTTCTGATACAGGGCATGGGTTTTCCTACCTTTGCCATTCTGGCCGGTGTCTTTGAAATGGCGGCAAGAACGCTGGCAGGTTTTGCATTGGTACCCATATTCGGGTTTACCGGGGTCTGCTTCGGCAGTCCTGCAGCCTGGATTTTTGCAGATATTTTCCTGATTCCGGCGTACTTCCATGTAAAAAAGGCGCTGGAGGGCAGGATCAGGGGATCGGAGAAGTTATGCTGAACAAAGAAACGTTTCAAAAACATGCCATGGCGTTATATGATTTCTGTGAGTATCCGGCAGTAAGGTACAAAATTTTGTTTTCCCTGTTGGATACGCCTTACGAGGATGAGAGTCTTTCACGACTGCGCGGCGAATTCCTGCACAGTGACATTGTGGAGGAAATGTATCAGACCCAAGGGGAGAACGGCGGCTGGGGCAGGCTGCGTTCCAAGGATTATTCGGTGAAGGCAAAGATACCGACATCGGAGGTGGGGATTGAGAGGTGCTTGTATATCGGGCTTACACTGGAGGACAGGGACATTCTGTTTATGGCCCGGGAATATCTGCTTTCCCTGCTTGATGGGACAGCCCCGGAGGGAATGTTTGAGAAAAACCAGCGTGCCAATCCCTGGCAGACAGCGCTTGTCTGCAGCCTTTTGGAGGACATCAGCCCTTATAGTGAAGAGAGCGAC
>CANPOY010000039.1 GCA_947575805.1 uncultured Lachnospiraceae bacterium | reverse complement strand
CCATTTTTCGGAACACGAAAAACTCCAATGCCCTCAACGGGCTAAAGCCGTAAAATAAGGCAGCCGGACCTGTGCCCGGCTGCCTGTAATCATCCCTCTACAATTAAATATCTGCCGTCGCCAATCTCAAAGACTTCTTTGGCTTCCAAAATCTCATCTTCATCGGCGTCTTCCATGTCTATGCCTTCCTCTTCGAAATACTCCCTCACTTCATCCGCCGAATCGACTACAACTGCCATACAGTCCTCCAGAAATTCCTCTGCTTCGTCCAGAGTCTCTGCCACCTTTTCGGGGAAAAGCTGAAGCTGATTATCCAGGAAGCACTCCAGAACTTCATCATCAAATTCGCGCATCTTCCACCCTCCTTTGCTACTGGTATGCCCACATACTACAATGTTATGCACTCCATGTCAATATGTCACAGACAAATCCTTTAAAATTTTACCAAAAAATTTTCTGCCCGTTCTTTTTACAGAAAATCCAGCAATTCCCCAGGCCTTTCAATGATTGCATCGGCATGGCTTTCCTCCAGCTCCTTTCTGTCCCGAAAACCCCATAACGCCCCCACTGTAAACGCCCCGGCGGCCTTTCCTGTCTTCATGTCCGTAGCCGTATCCCCCAGATACAGAATGTCACCGGCTTCCAGCCCGAATTCCCGTAAGATTGCAAAAACCCCGCCGGGATCCGGTTTGATGGGTACGCCTTCCTTCTGCCCTTGGATCAGGTCAAAATATCCCTTCCCAAACAGGCTCTCCACCACGTTCACTGACTGCTCATGGGGCTTGTTGGAAAGTACTGCAATACGAACTCCCCTGCTTTTGAGTGCTGCCAGCAGCTCAGGTATCCCCTCATAGGGTTTTACCTGATACATACAGTCTGCGGCAAAATATTTCTTATAGAGGGCATAAGCCTCGTCGAAATGGACCAGCTCCAGGTCCCCGGACTTTATCAGCGCCCTCCTGATCAGATTGGCGGCGCCGTCCCCCACGAAATATTTATAATCCGACTCAGGGTAGGGCCCGTAACCAAAGGGCGCCAGCGCCCTGTCTCCGCAGTACTTCAGACTGGCGATAGAATCGGACAGGGTTCCGTCCAGATCAAAAATCACAGCCTTTTTCATTCTTCCAACCACTCCTTTGCCTCCTGGTAAAGCCTTCCCACCGGAAGTCCCACCACATTATTGTAATCCCCTTTGATTTCCTGAATATATCTGGCACAAAAGCCCTGTATTCCGTATGCCCCGGCCTTATCGAAACAGTCTCCCGTGGACACATACTCCTCGATCTCTTTCCTGCTCATGGCGTAAAAACTTACAGCCGTCCTCTCGTGAAAGGTCTTCCTGCATACCTGCCCGCAAGAAGTCCTGCAGATCAAAGTGACTCCGGTAAATACCTCATGAACTCTCCCCGAAAGCATCTCCAGCATCTCCACCGCCGCTTCCCGGCCTGCCGGTTTCCCCAGAATCCTGCCGTCCGCCGCCACCACGGTATCCGCACCTATGACAAGAAGATGCCCTGCCGCCAGCTCTTCAAACACCGCCCATGCCTTCTGCCTGGACAGCTCTTCCACCACCTTCTCCGGTTCGGAGGCAGTGACCTTCTCCTGCACATTGCTGATCTTAACCTCAAACTGCAGGCCGATCTGCGCCAAAAGCTCTCTCCTTCTGGGAGAAGCGGATGCCAGATATATCTTCACTGGTGCACCTCCGGAATAAAGGTTCTTGTCACAAGAGTCTCCTCCTCCGCCGCGGCATCCGCCTTCTCGATGGCCTCCCGGCAGAAGACCTCCTGGGAATGGAACCGGGCCTTCCCTCTCTTATCCACCTTCTCATAGCTGCCGTCCTCCTGCAGGATAGAGGCTTTCACATTGTCCTTCAGCTGGCTTTGCAGAATATGGAACAGCTCCTCCTTCAGCTTATGACTGTCAATGGGGAACAGGATTTCCACACGCCTCTCCAGGTTTCTGGGCATCCAGTCGGCACTGCCGCAGTAGATTTCATAGTTATCATCATTTACAAAATAAAAGATCCGGCTGTGCTCCAGGAAATTACCCACTATGGAGCGCACGGTAATATTTTCGCTTACCCCCGCAATCCCGGTCCTTAAGCAGCAGATTCCCCTGACAATCAGGTCGATCTTAACGCCCGCCGCCCCTGCCTCATAAAGTGCCGCAATAATATCCTTGTCGCAGAGAGAGTTCATTTTGGCAATGATCCCTGCGGGACGCCCGTCCAGAGCATGGTTTTTCTCCCGCTCTATCAGGGAAAGGAATTTGTCCTTCAGCCACAGAGGCGCAAGGCTCAGCTTATTCCACACCAGGGGTTCGGAATAGCCGGACAGCATATTGAATACCGCCGTGGCGTCCTCCCCCACCGGTTCGGCGCAGGTCAGCAGCCCTATATCCGTGTACAGCTTGGCCGTGGCATCATTATAATTGCCGGTTCCCAGATGGACATACCGGCGGATGCCGTCCTCCTCCCTGCGCACTGCCAGGGTGATCTTGCTGTGGGTCTTTAACCCCACCAGCCCGTAAATCACATGGCATCCGGCCTTCTCCAGCATCTTTGCCCAGACGATATTATTCTCCTCGTCAAAGCGCGCCTTCAGCTCGACCAGCACCGACACCTGCTTGCCGTTCTCCGCAGCCTGGGCCAGGGCTGCGATAATGGGCGAATTCCCGCTCACACGGTACAGGGTTTGCTTAATGGCAAGCACTTCCGGATCCCTGGCCGCCTGCCTTATGAAATTCACCACCGGCTCAAAGGTCTGGTAGGGATGATGGAGCAGGATGTCTCCCTTTCTGATCTCGTCAAAAATATTGCATCCCGGGGGAAGCTCCGGCACCGGCTGCGGCACATGCTTCGGAGTCTTGAGCTGTTCAAAGCCGTCCAGCGCGTACAGCTTCATCAGCACCGTGAGATCCAGCGGTCCCGTAATCTTATAGATATTCTGCCCCAGGTGCAGCTCGTTCTTCAATATTTTCAGCAGCCGCTTATCCATGCCGTCCTCCACCTCAAGGCGGATTGCTTCGCCCCACTGACGCTTTTTCAGCTGCTTTTGTATCTCCTTTAAGAGATCCGCCGCCTCATCCTCTTCAATGGTCAGATCGGCATTGCGCATGATGCGGAAGGGATGGGCACACACAATATCGTAATTCAGGAAAAGCTTGTGTACATTCCGCTCAATGATTTCCTCCAGCAGAATGACCTTTTTTGCCTTGCCGGAACCCGGAATCTCCACGATACGATCCAGCACGGAGGGTACCTGTACCGTGGCAAATTCCAGCTCTTCCTTACTGTTTTTCTTTCGCAACAGGAGCGCAATATTCAGCGTCTTGTTCCGCACCAGCGGAAAGGGCCTGGAAGAATCCACCGCCATGGGCGTGAGCACGGGATACACATTCTCTTCGAAATATGCGTCGATAAACGCCGCTTCCTCCCCCGTAAGGTCCTCATGTCTGCCGATGATCTTCAGCCCGTTTTTCTCCAGCTGCGGCACAAGGGAGCGGTTCCAGGTGGAATACTGCAGATCCACCAGATTGTGGATCGCCGTGTCCAGCGCGGCAAGCTGCTCCTTCGGCGTCATACCCGCGATGTCCTTCTTCTCATATCCGGCATTTACCATATCCTTTAATGACGCCACCCGGATCATGAAAAATTCATCCAGATTGGAAGCCGTGATGCTTAGAAATTTCAGCCGCTCAAACAGCGGAATGCTCTTGTCCCTGGCCTCATTCAGCACCCTGTGATCAAACAGGATCCAGGAAAGCTCCCGATTGGTATAGTACTTCGGATTGCGAAAATCAATTTCTCCCATCTTGACCTCATTTCTGCACTGTCTGCGTCTGCAGCGCCTTTTTCTGCTTCAGGATCGGTTCCACACTGAAAACCTCCCTGAAAAATTCTGTCCTCTCCTTAAAGAAGCCTTTCTCCAGGGTAATATCCTCGGAAGCGTCCACGGTCAGAAGCAGCTGATTGTCCGTCAGCACCGCCTTTATCCCCTTCACCTTCTGCCGGTAGCTCCTGTCCAGACCGTTTGACAGTCTCAGGATCGCTGTCAGTTTCGCTACCTTGAGATAAGTTTCCCTGTCCATTCCCGGCTGCCCGTGATACACGTAGCTGCCATGGCTGAATCTTACAATATTGGCAACGATCTCCCGCTCCCCGTGGGACAGGCCGATAATTTCCGTAGCCATAATAATGTCATAAGAGGTCTCGCCTGTATTTACCATGCTGATATATCTGCCGCAGTCATGGAGAATCGCCGCCAGCCGCAGATACAAAAGCTCCCTCTTTCCCAACCCGTGTACCTTTTTCATACTGTCAAAGACCACCGTAGTAATCTCCTCCAGTGTCTCGGAATGCTTTTTGCTGCCCATGTAGCGTTTGCTGATATTGACGGCACAGGCTATAATGTCCTTCTCAAAATCATGCTCCCCGCGGAACATCTTTATCTTCTCCGCATATTCATAGGCTATCCCGTCACACAGGGTAGCGCCGGGCGCCCAGATCTGCCTTGCCCCCATGAGATCCGCAATCCGCCCGGTAAGCACGGCACTGATAAACGCCAGCGGCATATTTTCTTCCGGCATTCCCAGAGATTTGGCTGCCTGGGCCGGATTCTCCCCCCGCAGCCGGGTCGAAAATTTCTCAAAGGCCTCCCGATCCAGCACGACCCTGCCGGAATTACCCCCGTGGAGCTTTACCGCCAGGGGGGAAATATAATCGTCCAGTACGATCAGATTCTGTATCTCCCTGTCTTTTAAATACAGTTTTTTATAATCCGCAAGCTGGGCCATTGCCATTTCGTCTATAAAGGACTCCAGCCGCGAATGCTTCACCTCAAAGCGGGATGTATACTCCTGGATACGCAGAACGCCCAGGCGCAGATTCTGGGTAGACACCAGCATATCATTGTCAAACAGGGAAATCTGAATGCTTCCGCCCCCGATGTCCAGGATAGCCGTCCTTTCCTCAATGATCCTGCGGAAACTCTCCCCCCTGGAGGCAACGGATTTATAATTCAGGAAGCGCTGCTCGGAATTGCTCAGGGCTCTGATTTCTATTCCGGTCCTCTGGGTGATCTGATCCTGGATAATGACGGAATTCTCCGCCTCTCTGATGGCACTGGTGCCGTATGCCCGACAGGCCTCCGCCTTGTATGCCCGCATGATCCCGCCAAATTCTTTCAGCGTACGGCAGATCTCGTCCAGCTTTTCATTGCTGATCCTGCCGTGGGCATAGGTATCACTGCCCAGAGCCAGTCTCCTGCTGAGGCAGTCGATCTCCTTCATATTGTTTTTGCCTGAAAATTCAAATATCTTCATTGTCAGTTCAAAGCTGCCCACGACAATGGCAGCAAAGATTCTGGTACTCATCCGCCCGCCTCCTTTCTGATGGAGCCGATATAGTCCACAAACTGTCTCGCTGTCCGTCCGGATAAGCCGCCATGGGAAAGCTCCCATTTATTCGCCTCCGCCAGCAGCTCCTCCTCGGACAGCTTCACGTCATCCCGCTCCGCAAGAGCCTTTACAATGCTCTGGAACTGTTTTTTGTCCGGCGCGCCGAAATAGATCGTCACCCCGAATCGGTATACCAGCGACAGCTTCTCCTGCACGGTATCCCCGGTGTGCATATCCTGACGGATTTCTTCTCTGTCCTCATAATTTTCCCGGATCAGATGCCGCCTGTTGGAGGTGGCATAGATCAGGACATTATCCGGCTTTCGTTCCAGCCCGCCCTCAATGACCGCCTTCAGATACTTGTATTCCGTCTCAAAATCTTCAAAGCTCAGATCATCCATGTAAATAATGAACTTATAATTACGCTTCTTGATCTGCCCGATCACCTCATTCAGATCCTGAAACTGATGCCTGTACACCTCTATAATTCTCAGTCCTTTTTCATAATATTCGTTGGCAATGGCCTTGATACAGGAGGACTTACCCGTGCCGGCGTCGCCGAAAAGCAGGCAGTTATTGGCCTTTCTTCCCGCCGTAAACGCATCCGTATTATCGGTGAGCTTTTTCTTCTGGATTTCGTATCCCACCAGGTCACCCAGCGTTACATGGGCAATTTTGGGAATCGGCTCGACATGGACGCCTGCCTCATCGTGGACAATCCGGAAGGATTTGTGCAGACCGAACTTTCCCACTCCGTATTCCCTGTAGAACCGGGTCAAAGTCGCCTTCATCTCCTCCGGCGTCTGATCCTGGCAGAATTTCTCTGCCAGCTCACAGATCCGGGCACAGACCCTGGCATTATACACCTTGCTCTCTCTGCTGCCGGCCACATAATGCTCCGTCATTGCGTACTCCGGCACTTTAAGCCTGGCACACATATCGCCGAAATCATAGTCATAAAATTCCTTGAAGATCATAATATCGTGCAGGGCCGCCTCATTGATGGTTCCCTGGATCTCTCCCCGCAGCTCGCAGCCACAGCTATAGCTGTTTTCGTTATTTACCAGAAGATCTGCCAGATAACAGTGCCAGAGATTCCCGTGAAAGCCGTAATTCCCCGCAAGCTCGATCAGTCTGTGGATACAGTCATAAAATAGCGCCGCCGGAGCCCGCTCCGCCGCCGGGTCATCATAGTGCTCCATCAGCCAGGCCATGTCATAGAGGAGATCCCCGTCCTCAAAGTCTCTGTATACAATCAGTTCCTGTTCCCGCATATCCTTTATCCTTTCCTGCCCCCGCGCCCCTTCAGAGCATCAGACAGCCTTTCTCAGTAATTCCCCAGGATCTTCAGGTTCCTCGCCTCGTCCCGAAGCCCTCTCAGCGCATTCTTCACGGCACCGTCCGCCAGATTGCCCTGGAAATCAATAAAAAACCGGTATTCCCAATCCCGGTCCTCAATGGGACGGCTCTCGATCTTGGTCATATTGAGATTATTATATATAAAATGGGACAGCATATGGTACAGGGAGCCGCTTTCGTGCGGCAGCTCGAAACAGATACTGATCTTGTCCGCATCCTTCCTGAAGATCTTCTGGTTGGTGACAATAATGAAGCGGGTGGAATTACCGTTGCAGTCATTGATCCTTCTCTTAAGGATCTCCAGGCCATACGCTGCTGCTGCCTGCTCACCGGCAACGGCAGCCTGGGTGGGATCCTGATCCTCCGCCACCCGCCTGGCCGCAAAGGCATTATTCTGCATGCTGATCTGCTTCCAGTCATGGCTTCCCAGAAATCTTGCGCTCTGCATCAGGGATTGGGGATGGGAATACACCGTTTTAATCCCTTCGATCCTGGCCCCGGGAAGTCCCAGCAGACAATGCTCCACCTGAATGATCTGTTCACCCACGATATAATTTTCATATTCCTGCAGAAGATCATAAATCTCATCCACCACACCCGCTGTGGAATTTTCAATGGGCAGTACTGCAAAATCGGCGCTGCCGTCGTCTATGGAGCTCATGGCGTCACGAAAGCTGTCCACGTGGAAGCTTTGTATTTCCTCGCCAAAATACTGCGTCATGGCCGCCTGGGAATATGCTCCCTCCGCCCCCTGAAACACTACCCTGGCCTTACAGGTATCCAGCCGGTCAACGCCGATGAAGGACAGCCTGCCGGCGCTCCCGCTCTCCGCCAGCATGCGGTACTGCAGCTTCCTGCTCATACTCATAATCTGCTCAAACAGCTCCGCAATACCGCGGCTGTTCATTTCATTATGGGTAAGGGCCTTCACCTTCTCCAGCTTTTCCTGCTCCCGCTGTCTGTCAAATACCTTTTTACCCGTATTTATCTTATATTCCGCCACCTGGCGGCACAAATCCATCCGCTGCTCGTACAGTGCAACGATCCCGGAATCTACCTGATCAATCTGCTGCCTGATCTCCCCTAAATCCATGCGTTTGCTCCTTCGTCGGTTATATTTATCTTATCTTATACCAAAACAAGCTTGATAGCAAGCAAAAAGGGGTGTATAGTAATGTGAAGGAAAATAAGAGGGAGGAATTCGTATGAATAAAACCGTCAAAATCATTCTAATATCCGCACTCTGCGTTGTGATCATCGGAGGACTGGGAGCTGCGGGCATTTTTGCGTCAAGGGTCTCCATGAACCCGGCAGGCACTGTGGGCAACAGCGCCGGAAACCTGAACAACGAAGGACTGTTCTGCGAATATGACGGCAGGGTCTATTTTTCCAATGCCGCGGACCAGGGCTGTCTTTACTCCATGAGTCCCGACGAAACGGACATCAAGCGGCTGAATATGATGCAGGTCAGGAATCTGCTTGCAGGCGGCAAATACCTGTATTTTTACCAGATGAAGTCCACTGCGCAATCCGGCCTGGGGCAGATCCAGGGCGTACGATCCTTCTGCAGGAGCAATTTATCCGGCAGTAGCGTCACTTCCCTGACCCGGGATGTAGTATTAACCGGACAATTGGTGGACAATTATCTGTATCTGCTGACCTCGGATTCGGATGCCCTTTCATTTTACAAGCTGAAAATCGACAAATCCCAGCAGGTGGAGCTGGCAAATTACAGCATTAACCCTGCCTGCGCCCGAAACGGCATCATTTACTACAACGGCACCCAGGATGACCATTATCTCTACGCACTCAATACAGCCACCGATGTGGTTTCCGAACTGTGGCGGGGAAATCTCTGGTATCCCACCCTGGACGGAGATGATATCTATTATCTGGATGTTGCGGAAAATTACCGTCTCTGCCGTTATTCCCTGAGCATGAACGAGGTTCAGGTACTGACCAACGACCGTGTAGACTGCTTCAATGTGGGAAACGGCTACATATACTATCAGAAAAACGACCCCGTAAATCCTCAGCTGATCTGTATGCGGACTGACGGCACGGACAGCCACTCAGTGGCGGAGGGCAATTTTACCCACATCAATATGACCTCACGGTACGTTTACTTCCAGCCTTTCGGGAATGAGGGAGTCACCTATCATACGCCTCTGGGCAGCAACACCTACGGTGAATTTGCCCCCAGGGTAGACTAATGTATCATTTGAGTACCTGTTCCGCAGGTATCGCATCCCTATTCTGAACACACTATATGGCTGCCTGCACCAATGGGCAGCGGCCGGAGGATGCCGCTACCTGCCGGCGTCTGATGCAGACGACAAGGGAGGAACCTGCAGGAAAAGACAATGATGGAAAACGGCTGTGCCGTCAGAAGTCAGGGGTGGAAACTTATTCTTCGATATGATCCAGCCCCTGGCTGAGAATCGTTACAATATGTCCGTCGGCCAGGGAATAGAGAATCGTCTTTCCCTCCCGGCGGTTTTTCACCAGATCCATCTGCTTCAATACCCTGAGCTGATGGGAAATCGCAGACTGAGACATCCCCAGTACCGCGGCAATATCATACACACACATCTCTGCGGAAAGCAGCACATACAGAATTTTCAGGCGGGTAGCATCCCCAAACACCTTAAAGAACTCCGCCAGATCCTGAAGCTCCTCTTCCGGCGGCATCTTTTCGTCTATGATCTTCAGTGTTTTCTCATCTGCATTAATATAAGTAGTCTCGTCCATACGCTCACTTCCTTCTTATATTTATTGTACCGCATGTTGCCGGCGTCTGCAAGTCAAATACCCCGCTGTAAACTGCGGAGCATGCCCTGGGCCGCCGTTATTCTGCCGTTTCAAAGTAAGCCTCCATTCCCCTGCTCATGGTAATGCGGCCGTCTGTACTCACAAACAGTACCTCTGCGCCGCAGAGTTCCGCCAGAGCCATCCCCTTCTCTTCTCCCAGGATAAAGCAAGCTGTGGATAGGGCATCACTCAGAAAGCCGTTCCCAGCCAGAATCGTCACTCCCGCTATGCCGCTGTCCGCCGGGCGTCCCGTGACCGGATCTATAATATGATGGTACCTGACACCGTCCAGCTCCACATAACGCTCATAGTCTCCCGAAGTGGAAACGAACCACTCTCCCTCCAGCATCAGGGTTCCCACGATGGAAGCGGTATCCGCCGGATTCGCAATTCCCACCTTCCAGCAGTCCCCGTCAGGCTTGCTTCCATAAGTCACCACGCTCCCGCCCAGAGATATTATAGCACCTGTTATATTATTATTTCCCTGCAAATAACTAAGAATGCGGTCCATGGCAACTCCCTTGCCTACTGCCCCCAGATCCAGCAGCATTCCTTCCGGCAGCCAAAGGACACCCTCCCTTAATTCCATTCTGCCTGCGCCGCACCTTTCCAGGGCTTCTGCCAGCTGCCTGTCCTCCGGCGGTGAGAAGTCTTCCCCGTTTTCCCCCGCGGCCCAGCCGTCAATGTCCCATAGCTCCACTACCGGTCCCAGGGTCACGTCAAAAGCCCCCTGAGACTTGTGCCACATGTCAAGGCAGCCTGCCAGGATCTCCTCCATAGATGGGGATACCGTACATCCCTCCGGCCTGCCGGCCCCGGCATTCAGATTCCATACCTCCGAAGTATCCAGGCGCCGGGAGAGCTCCTGCGTCTCCAATTTTCCCAGAAGCTCCATGATTTCCTGCGCCGCCCTGCCCTGACTGTCTGCAGTATACAGCTTCTGGACTATGACAGTCCCCATCGCCGTATCCGTATTTGTAATCTGTGCAGGCCGGGCCGGGCCGCAGGCACAGCAGAGCAGCATAAACATACACACTGACACTGCAAAAAATTTCTTCATTTTCACCCTTCTTTCTGCTATACTTGTGGAAAAGGAACAAGACATGAATACCAGAAAAAGATTAAACACAGCCACCATTTTAATCGGGGCGCTCCTGATTCTGCTGCTTACCGCAAGCCTGTTGTCCATTCTGTTTCCCCAAAGCCGGACAGGCGGCTTCACTGCGGATGTTTTTCAAAACGGGGAGCTGATCACAAGCATTCCTCTGGACAATGTCCGGGAACCCTATACTTTCACAGTCACGGGAACAGGGGGATGTACCAATGAAATAGAAGTCCGCCCCGGCAGTATCGGCATCATTTCCGCAGACTGCCCCGATAAGCTCTGCGTCCATCAGGGCTTTATCCGTGATTCCAGACTGCCCGTCACCTGCCTTCCCAACCGGGTAGTCATCCTGCTGCATGAGAATTTAACGGATGCAGATTCGGCAACACCTGATATTATTACCTATTGAGTCCGGGGGATACTATGAAACTGAAACGACTGACTACCCTAGCCCTTTATGTCACGCTTTCCCTTGCCATCTACGCTGCCGAAAGCGCCCTTCCGCCCCTGGTGCCCATTCCGGGCATTAAGCCGGGACTTTCCAATATCATTACCCTGATCCTGCTGCGCCATTATTCCCTTCGGGAAACGGGCCTGGTGCTGACCGCCCGGATCCTGCTCTCCACCCTGCTGTTCGGCCGGCTTCTGAGCCTTTTCTACAGCCTTGCCGGTGGTATTTTCAGTCTTCTTGCCATGTTTTTCACCGGCAGGCTGCTGCAGCAAAAGGCGGTCTTTCTCACGGGCGCCATGGGAGGACTGACCCATAATCTGGGACAGCTTCTGGTGGCCTTTCTCCTCACCGCCACTCCCGGCGTACTCTCCTATCTGCCCTTCCTGGTCCTGAGCGGCATCCTCACAGGCCTCTTCACCGGCTTTACCGCCACTTTTGCAGACAAATACCTTTTGCCTCACATCGGGCGGGATGGCTTTTCCAGCTCCTCCAGCTCCTGAAGCACCGTCCTGCCGGACAGCGGATGCCTGTAATTCGGTGCAATCCTGCTTAACGGCTCTAAAACAAAGCTCCTGTTCTGCAGATCCGGGTGGGGAATCACCAAGGTATCGCTCTCATAGACCAACTTATCATAAAACAGTATATCAAGATCCAGCGTCCTGGGCCCCCAATGAAGCGTCCGTTCCCTGCCTGCACTGTTTTCAATCTCATGGAGCGCCTGCAGAAGCTCCTCCGGTTCCAGCAGGGTCTCCGCCTTGATGGCGCCGTTGAGGAAATTCCCCTGCTCCACCCCGCCGTAAGGCTCTGTCTCCACAATATCGGACACCTTGACAATTCTAATCTGTGAATGGGCCTGCAGCGCCTGTACGGCGTCCTCGATATATTTTTCCCGGTCTCCCAGATTGGAACCGATCCCCAGATAAATTTCGTGCCATGCTCTGTGTATCTTCACGGAAACCGATTCAAAAGGAATCGGTATCGGTGCCTCCGGCTTACAAATCTCCAAATCCAACCCCCGCACCAGATGAAAATTCAGCAGTATATCCCTCGCCAGGTTCTCTGCCACCGCCTCCAGGGTGTATTTTGTATTCATCTTCATCCACCCGTCTATAAACATACAGACGGCGCCGTAATCCGTGGTAAGCTCTATTCTGTCTTCTGCCCCCGCCCTGTGTACATCGGTTTCAAGCACGGCATTTACCAGAAAAACCTGCCCCTTCCTTTTCTCCTCGGGATAAACGCCATGGTACGCATAAACCTCCAGTTTTTCAATGATAATTTTGTCTTTTGCATAGTCGCTGTACATCAGCTTCTCCCTCCTCTCAATATTGCCTCAGTCATTCGCACTGCACGGACATTTTCCCGAACATCATGCACCCGTACAAACATACAGCCTTTCATCACGCCGACGACAGTGGTGGCCAGGGTTCCTTCCAGCCTCTGCTCCAGGGGCAGATCCAGTGTCAGACCGATCACCGATTTGCGGCTGCAGCCCAGCAGCAGCGGATAACCGAACACCTTCAATTCCTCCAGACAGTTTATGATCTCCAGGTTCTGCTCCCGGGACTTGGCAAATCCCACTCCGGGGTCCAGTATAATCCTGTCGTCCCCAATCCCCGCATCGCCTGCCAGTCGAATGGTCTCGGCAAGATCCGCCGCCACATCCTGCATGTAATTGTGGTACTCCTTGTTTTCCCGATTGTGCATCAAACAGCAGGGCAGGCCGCTCTCAGCGATGACCTCCGCCATTTCTCCGTCCTTCTTTAATCCCCATATATCATTGATCAGGTCGGCCCCCGCCTGAATACCCGCCCGGGCAACTTTCGCTTTCCAGGTGTCCAGGGAGACCGGCACGTCAAAATGCTCCTTCACCGCCTGAATGACCGGCGCCGTCCTTTCAATTTCTTCCGCATCCCCCACCGGAGTATATCCCGGCCTTGTGGACTCGCCCCCCACATCGATCAGATCCGCCCCCTGCTCCACCATTTCCTCCACATGGCGCAAAGCCCTGTCCCTGTCGTTCCATTTCCCTCCGTCGGAAAAGGAATCCGGCGTAACATTCAGAATGCCCATCACATAAGTACGTCCTTCGGTCTGGAACTCCTTCCTGCCAATCTTCATTCTTCCTCCCTGCCGCATTACGGCGACTCAGTATGCAATCCGTCTGTTCTTTTTTTTGTTTTCCCAGTTACATTCCCCCTCTGCCTCACAGAAAAAGCAGGGACGGCTGGCCTTGTCCGCCCGGTACAGGAGGCCTCTGAGATTGCGTTCCGCTGCCGTTTCACTGTTTCTGTGCTGTCGGATTGCATCCGTAATAACACCCGTTTCGTTATCATCAAATCCACAATCCCGGAGTATAACCGGCGCAATAAGCGCACCGGCCTCCTCATGGGGAACGCCTTCCTCATACTGCCTGTGCTTCCCTATGTCATGCAGCAGTGCCGCCCCATAGATCAGATCCCTGGAAAGCCCCAGGTCTTCCTCTGTATTCATGATCATACCGATCCGGGCCACATCCAGAAAATGCGCCATACCATGACGGCAGAAGCGCCTGTCCGCCTCTGCCGTCATATTCTGCTTTAAATGTTCAATAAATAAATGATGATTTAATATATTGCTTATTTTATCCATCAATACCACTCCCCATCTCCAACCGCAGCATTTGAAAAAACCGGTTCTGCAGCTCCCCGCTATTTTCGAAAATTCCTCTGACCGCAACACTCACGGTCTTACTGCCGGGCTTCTTCACCCCCCGCATGGTCATGCACATATGCTCCGCCTCCAGCACCACCATAGCTCCCCTGGGTGCAAGATGCTCCATAAGCGCGTCCGCGATCTGCCCTGTCAGCCTCTCCTGGATCTGTAGCCTTTTGGCAAAGATTTCCACCGTCCTTGCCAGCTTGCTTAGGCCCACCACTCTCCCGTCAGGGATGTAAGCCACATGTGCCTTGCCGAAAAAGGGCATCATATGGTGCTCACACATGGAATAAAAGACAATGTCCTTCTCCAGCACAATCTCACTGCTGTCCACGGTAAACACCTTCGACAGAGGGACGGCGGCATCCTCCTCCACTCCGGCAAAAATCTCCGTATACATCCTCGCAATCCTGTCAGGAGTCTCCACAAGCCCCTCTCTGCCGGTATCTTCTCCCATCCCCTCCAGCAGGAGCCTGACAGCCTCCCGTATCTTATCCTGATCTACCATTTTAACCTCACTTCTGTCGGTATCCCACAATCCTCATCAACCGACCTGCAAATGACAAAGTGCCGAAAGCAACGATAACATCTTCTTTTCCGGCAAGCAGCCGGGCCATCTCCACCGCCTCCTCCGGACTGTCCACCGCCGTCACGTCAGAATGGACCTTCGCCACCTCCCGGGCCAGCTCATAGGCGGGAAGCGCCCTGGGATTGTCCGGAGGAGCCACGGTAATGATCTGATCCGCTAGGGCATGGGTCAGTGCAATCATCCTCCCGTACTCCTTATCCTTCAACACTCCCATTATATAGATAATTCTTTTATTTGTAAAATAGAATTCCAGAGATTCTGCCAGTCTTTTGGCCCCGTCCTCATTGTGGGCGCCATCTATAATAAAATAGGGCCTTTTTCCTGCCACGGTAAAGCGGCCGTCCCAAACCGTCTGCATCAGCCCCCGGCGCAGCTTCTGTTCCGTCAGCGGAAACCCCCGCTCTCCCAAAATTTTCAGCGCCTCCACTGCCAGCGCCGCGTTTTCAACCTGATACTTTCCTGCCAGAGGGATCTCCAGCCCCGACAAACCGTGGTAGCTGAAACGCTGCTTCTCCAGCCCATACCTGATTTGGGTAATGCCGGCAGGCTCTGCTACCGTAAGGGAGCATTGTAGCTCCGCGGCCCGTTCTGCAATGACTTTTTCCGCCTCCGGATGCTGCTTCGCACTCACCACCGGAACTCCCTTCTTCAAAATCCCGGCCTTCTGTGCCGCAATCTCCTCCAGCGTACTCCCCAGAAATCGCATATGGTCCATGCTGACGGAAGTAATGACTGCCAGGACAGTGCTGTCTATGATATTCGTGGCATCCAGAAGCCCCCCCATACCCGTCTCCAGCACCACAATGTCACAGCTCTTTTCCCTGAAATATAAAAACGCCATGGCCGTCTCTACCTCAAAGGCCGTAGGCTGAGGCAGCCCCTCCGCCGCCATCTCGTCACAAACCTGCCTGACCTGCTCCGCCAGACGTCCCAGTGCTTCTCTGGTAAGATACCTGTCATTTACCTGTATTCTTTCCCTGTATTCAAAAATAACAGGTGATATATACCTTCCCACGCGATAGCCGCCGGATTTCAAAGCCGCCGCAATGTAAGCGGATACAGACCCCTTTCCGTTGGTGCCCGCCAAATGGACAAACCTCAGGGACTGCTGGGGATTTCCCAGTCTTTTACACAGTTCCCTGATGCTGTCCAGACCGGGCACGATTCCCAGACTGTTCATCTGTTCGATGTATTCCATCACTTCCCGTTCCTTCATATACTCCGCCTCCCCTCAGGCATACATAGTTTTCCGTTTTTCTGTCAATACTATGACAAAAAAGGACTGACATCATGAAACAAAGCATCGGAACCTTCGTGAAAAACTTTATAAAATGCGGACTCACCGGATGGTGCATGGAGATTGTTTTCACCTCTATCGACTCCCTCCGCAGACGGGACTTTACCTTAAAAGGCATAACCTCCATCTGGATGTTTCCCATCTATGGTTGTGCCGCCGTCCTTGCGCCCTTGAGCCGTCTTCTTAAGAAACGGCCCGCATGGTTCCGCGGTCTGACCTATATGAATCTCATTTTTACCGTTGAATACCTCACCGGCAGCCTGCTGTCCAGGCTGAAGCTCTGCCCGTGGAATTACGGCAGGAACAGGTGGCATGTAAATCGTCTGATCCGTCTGGACTACGCCCCCTTCTGGTTCGGGGCCGGACTGCTGTTTGAGCGTCTGCTGAATACACCGTCAAATACCCCGCCCTGATCGGCGGGGTATTTGCTGTTACTTTATCTAATCCAAATCCAGATCATCCGCATCCTGCATGTCGCCTGTACCGATGTCAAGCATGTTCATGGTACGGCGTTTTCTTCTCGCCACCTCAGACTGCTCCAGAATAAAATCCTTCACGGCTTTGGAATGCTTGATATGTTTTAAAATCAACTGGGCATGCGTGGTATCTCCCGTAAAGCAGGTCACCGTGCCCAGGCCGAAAATTTTCTCGGCAAGGCTGGCACAATGCTGTACATCCTGCACCTTATACATATAACAGTCATTTTCTACTGTTTTCAGCAGCCCCTCGTCTATGGTTATGATATCCTCCTTGATCGTATATTTGGTAAAGGTAAAGGGCAAGCCCAAAAACAGCCATCGCTTTCTTTCAACAAATTCCATCCTCCATACCTTCCTTTCTGATATTTCTTGCTTTATTATAGTGCAAATCTCCCCCATATGCAAAACCTTTTTCTTTAAAATTCCTCTTCTCCCATTGAAACTCCCGTCCCGTCGTGGTATTATGAAAAAGCAGGCAAACCCGTTCACTGCAAAAAAACTATGGAGGTTGTAATATGACAGCTAACGAGTGCATTACAGGACGCAGAAGCATCCGCAGTTTCACAGAACAGCCGGTATCCCATGAATTGATTCAAAAGGTCGTAGAAACTGCTTCCTATGCTCCCAGTTGGAAGAATACACAGATTACCCGTTATATTGCCGTGGAAGGCGATACCAAGAAGGCTCTTGCCAAATGTACCTCCCTCTATCCCGGCAACGGCGTAATTATGGAACAGGCTCCCATGGTGATCGCGGTAACAATGATCACCGGACGCAGCGGTTACGAAAGGGACGGCTCTTTCTCCACCCCCAAGGGAACCGGCTGGCAGATGTATGATGCCGGCGTTGCAAGCGAAGCGTTCTGTCTGGCAGCATACGAGCAGGGTCTCGGAACCGTCATCATGGGTCTGTTTGACGAAGCGGAAGCGGCAAAGGTTCTCGGCCTCCCCGAAGGCAGAGAGCTGGTGGCTCTTATTCCCATCGGTTATCCCGGCGAGTCTCCTGCTGCCCCCAAGCGCAAGACCGTGGAGGAACTGTTAACATTTTCATCATGAATACCGGAGTCGAAGAGTTTTCTCTTCGACTCTTTTTACGCACAAGGATTACAGAAAGGAAAGGTATCCCTATGAGACATTTGATGAGTCCTCTGGACTTCACCCCCAAGGAGCTGGATCAGCTCTTCGACCTTGCTAACGATATTGAGCGCAGTCCTTCAAAATACGCTCATGCCTGTGACGGCAAAATTCTTGCCACCTGCTTTTATGAACCCAGTACCAGAACCCGTTTAAGCTTTGAGTCTGCCATGATCCGGCTTGGCGGACGGGTCATCGGCTTCTCGGATGCCGCGTCCTCTTCTGCGTCCAAAGGCGAGAGCGTATCCGATACAATCCGCATCATCTCCTGCTATGCGGACATCTGCGCCATGCGCCACCCTAAAGAGGGCGCGCCCATGGTAGCTGCCGAAAAATCCGGAATCCCCGTGATCAATGCCGGTGACGGAGGACATCAGCACCCCACCCAGACTCTCACCGACCTGCTGACCATCCGCAGTCTGAAGGGATCACTGGGAAATTTTACCATCGGCCTGTGCGGAGACCTGAAGTTTGGCAGGACCGTCCACTCCCTCATCAACGCCCTTGTGCGCTATGACAATATCCGTTTCCTCTTCATCTCTCCCGAGGAGCTCAAATGTCCCGATTATATTACAGAAATGCTGCGTGAAAAAGGCATTTCCTACAGCGAGGTCATACGGCTGGAAGACGTCATGCCGGAGCTTGACCTGCTCTATATGACCCGGGTACAGAAGGAACGCTTCTTTAATGAAGAGGACTATATCCGTCTGAAAGACTTCTATATTCTGGATACTGCCAAAATGGAGCTGGCCGGGAGGGACATGCTTGTGCTCCACCCCCTGCCCAGAGTCAACGAAATCTCCGTGGAGGTAGACGCCGATCCCAGAGCCGCTTACTTCCGGCAGGCACAGTACGGCGTTTACGTGCGTATGGCCCTGATCCTCACACTGCTGGAATCGGTATAACAGAATAACTTCACTTTATATATCACAAGGTACTTATTCATTAACAAGGTTTACATTGATTAAAATGCCGCATACAGAAAGACGCTCCCCTATCTGAAAAGGGGATGCCGCTGCGGCGGAATGAGAGGAATTATGCTGAATGTAGGAAAAATCGAGGAAGGATTCGTACTGGATCACATCAAGGCCGGTAGAAGCCTGGACATATATGAACATCTGCAGCTGGATAAGCTGGACTGCACCGTGGCCATTATCAAAAACGCCCGCAGCGGCAAAATGGGAAAAAAGGATATTTTAAAAGTGGAATGTGATATAGACATGCTAGACCTGGATGTCCTGGCCTTCATTGACCACAACATCACCGTCAACGTGATTAAAAACGGTGACATTGTGGAAAAGAAGGTACTGGTGCTTCCCGCGCAGATCAAAAACGTCATTCGCTGCCACAATCCCAGGTGCATCACCTCCATCGAACAGGAGCTGCCCCATATCTTCTACCTGGCTGACGCCGAAAAGGAGAGCTATCGCTGTAAATACTGCGAGGAAAAATACACAGAAACGGCAAAAATCAACCGCTGATTTCCACCAGCTCATACTCTCTGCTGCCGGCTCCCAGCGCGGCAGCGGCTTCCACCGTATGAACCCCGTTTCTGGACTCGATCCGCTCCAACAGATGATCTTTGCCGGGATCATCCGAGGCATAGACCAGGTCAAGACAGGCCTGGTCCAGCGCCACAGGATCGGTGGAAGCCAGAATCCCTATATCCGCCATGGCGGGATCTTCGGCCACCGCACAGCAGTCGCAGTCCACAGACATATTTTTCATCACATTGATAAATACAATTTTCTCTCCGAAATAGTCCAGCACGGACTTTGCCGCATCCGCCATGGACTCCAGGAAGGAATCATGGTCCGCTGTCCAGATTTTTGCCTCGTTCCCGGCGCCGTGTATATAAGCTTTGCCCCGGGAAGACGCAATGCCGATGGAGATATTCTTCAGCGCACCGCCAAAGCCCCCCATAGGATGGCCCTTGAAATGAGACAGCACCAGCATGGAATCATACTTTTTCAGATTTGCTCCCACAAAGTTCTTTTGAATCCGTCTGCCTCCCGGGATGGAAAGCTCCATTTCTCCTCCCTCATCCATAATATCTACTTCCCCAATCTCGGTCCAGCCGTGGAGCTTCATGGTAGCCTTATGGGCCTCTGTGGTATTCCGCTGCCCCTCATAAGCCGTATTGCATTCTACAATCGTACCGTTTACATGGTCGATTACAGGCTTCATAAAGTCCGGGCGCAGGAAATTCTGGTTTTCCACCTCGCCGGAGTGCAGCTTAACGGCCACCCTGCCCGGCAGTTTTATCCCCAATGTTCCGTACATTCGGATCATCGCCTGAGGCGTGATCTCTCTGGTAAAATAGACCTTTGAACTTGACATTTTCAGCCTCCTTCCTATATTCAAACTGTTGTCTGAATAGCTACGGTAAACATTTGCTTCCCGCTAATCGTACCATAAATTGTCAGCAACAGTCAACAAGGGAGGCAGTATTCCTATCCCTGCATCACATCAAAAGCTAAAATTACCTTGAATAAATCGCCGTCAATCACAATATTCATCTGTCCCTTCTGCTGCTCTGTCAGGCTCTTTGCAATAGACAGGCCCAAACCGTTTCCTTCCATATGCCTTGATTTATCCCCCCGCACAAAGCGCTCTTCCAGCTCCTGGGGGGAAACATCCAGCGCATATCCGGACATATTACGGAAAATAATGAAAACTTTTCCTTCCCCCTGCTCCAGGTTCAGGTACACTCTGGATCCCTCCTGGGCGTACTTACAAATATTATTTAGCAGATTGTCAAAGACCCTCCACAAATGTCTGCCGTCCGCCAGAATCCACACCGCCTCCTCCGGCCGGCTCACCCGAAGATCCAGGCCTTTTTCTTCCATTCTCTGCTGATATTCTCCCACTGCCTGGCTCAACAGGACTCCGGCCTCGCAGGGCGCAAGATTCACTTCCAGACTGCCTGTGACAGCCTTGGATGCCTCCACCAGATTCTCCAGCAGCCTCTTTAATCTGCCGGACTGCCGCAGAAGCACCTCGGCATATTCCTTAATGGCGGTATTTTCCGTCTCCTCCATGCCGATCAGCTCCGCATAATTGATGATGGAGGTCAGCGGTGTCTTCAGATCGTGGGACACATTGCTGATCAGCTCCGTCTTCAGGCGTTCGCTTTTCATTTTTTCTTCTACAGCCCTGGAAACGCCCCGGCCTATACTGTTCAGATTCTCTCCATGCTCCAGGAAAGCTCCCACCATATGTCCGGTGTCCACCCGGTAATCCTCATGCCCCGCCGCCAGCTCACGGCTTGCCTTCAACAGCTTGCTGCAGGTCAGGGCAACATAAAGCACCACCGCAAGCAGCATTGCCTTTTCCATCCACCAGGCCAGCCAGCCGCCGCTTCTCATGCGGGTAAATCTGTAAATGCCCAGAATTTCCAGCAGACAGACTGCCAGATAAGCGGCGACGACAGTCCATACCAACGGAATTTCCAACACCAGCCGCCACATCGCCCGCATCCCCCGTTTCAGGAATCGAAGCACCCAGTAGATCAGGGTATACTTCCACAGCTTTCCCAGCTTCAGGCGGATCGCCAGATCCCAGAAAAAAATCAGTCCCAGCGCCAGTATGATAATGCAGAGAAAAGCAACAGCATATAAATACGAAATGTAATAGCTCTTCGCCAGATGCCATGCCGCTTTCAGCACAAACAGCATACCGAGAATCATCACATCAAAGGGGATCCCTGTCAGGAATCCCGGAACGATCCCCTCCCTGCCGTTCTTATGTCCGGCCCCGCACAACAGGAAAATGACACAGACTGCCAGCAGGACGGCAGCCCCTCCGCAGAACCAGAAAGCCGCATACCGGAAACGATATAAGCACTTTGCCAGCAGGACGATTTCTCTTATATCGTCCTGCTTTTCAAGCCGGAGATCAAAGAAAACCCTGACGGTATAAGGCTCTTCTACTGCTTCCGACGAATCATCGGCGATTAACAAGAGGCCGTCGGAACCCTGGCTATCGGAATATAACGGTAACATAATATCCTTATACATGTAAGAATAAAAGCCGTTTTCTGCCATTGCCTCCTCATCCCCGTAACTTTTCCAGAGAAATTCGCCGCTGTCCGCCACCCACATATTCTCGGGCTTCAGGATTGCCACCTCCGCATTCCTTTCATCCAGATACCGGCACAGCATGTCCTCGCCGTCGTTTCGCAGACAGTCCATTGTTTTATAAGCCACTGACAGCGCCTGTCCTTCGACCACATCCTGCAATACCGTATTGAAACTGCGGGAGTACATGCTTTCCTCCGCGGCGGTATAGATGACGGCAGCCCCCGCGCAAAACACAGACACGGCAATAAATATCAGGATAACCGCCGCCGTCTTTGCGGCAAAACAGCCCGTCAGCCTGAAACGGTACTTTCCTTTTCCCCGCGAGTCTGCTTCCGCCTGCTCCTGTTCTTTCTGCTCCTCAGCCCATTCCGCCTTTACCTGCTCCTGTTCCTTCTGCTCCTCCGTCAACTCCGCTTTTATCTGATCCTTTTCCCTCATCACTGTAACCGCCCTTTCTCCATTTTATAGCCCTGCCCCCAGACTACCTTTAAATATCTGGGTTCGGCAGGATTGATCTCCAGCTTCTCCCGCAGATGCCTGATATGTACTGCTACCGTATTTTCACTGCCATAGGGCAGATCGTTCCAGATCCTCTGATAGATTTCCTTCGGTGAAAACACCTGTCCGGGGTGCTGCATCAACAACTTTAAAATATCGTATTCCGTAGGAGTCAGCGATACCTCCTCCCCATCCAGTGTTACCCGCTTTTCCCCGTCGTCCAGCTCAATCGCTCCGCACTGCAGATTGGACGTCGCCATATTTCCTGCTCCCAGCTGCATATATCTGCGAAGCTGGGACTTGCATCTGGCCGACACCTCCACCGGATTAAAGGGTTTGGTAATATAATCATCCGCTCCCACCGTCAGGCCCAGAACCTTATCCGTATCCTCCGATTTTGCAGTCAGAAGTATAACCGGGACATTACTCTTTTCCCTGATCTTTACCATCGTCTCCATACCGTCCATCTCCGGCATCATAATATCCAGAAGCACCAGATGAATTTCATGTTCCTTCACCACCTGAAGGGCCTCTTTTCCGTTATAGGCTTCATACAACGTATAATTCGTATCATTCAGATAGATTTTCAGGGCATTCACAATATCCCGTTCGTCGTCGCAGATCAAAATATTATACATTTCCGTCTCCTTGCTTTCACCTTTATAGTCATTCTATCAAAATAACCTTTAACAATAAACAGGTAAATTCTTTAAGAACTCTTTAACATGCACAAAAACGGCCGCCAGCCCCCTCGGAGCCGGATTGCCGTTTTCAAATCGCTGCCTTCGTCACACTAATATTCGCTTCTCATCCGCGCCTGCGGAAGCTTTCCCTCCGGAACTTCATTTTTCTTCCTTCGCGGCCGCTTCAAGCTCACTCTTTTTTCCTTCCGCAGAACCCCTGCTCCGCTTTCCTTTGAGCTTTTCCTTCAGCTCTTCCAAAGGCTCCTTATACTCTACAGAAGTCATTTTCGGATTGGAGCGGATCAGGCTCTTCAGGAAAAAGTCCCTGAGACTGCTGAGCCGCTCGTGCTTTTCTTTATTTATCAGATATTTTGCCCGCAGGTCCAACAACTCACTTTTAGCACTCTCAAGATACTCCCCGGGCCTGGTAAGCACTATATTCTTGATACTCTCCAGCTTGCCCTCAATGCTCTTCTTCAGTTCGGAAGCATTTCCCGAAAATTCCTCCTTTTGGTTTCCCCTGCTGGCACCTGCCGAGGACATGATCGCATCCAGGCGTCTCTGTATCGCCAGCATCTCCTCTTTTGCCTGCTTCATCAGATCCAGCACACCCCGCAGATCAATGGCTGCCTTAAAGGACAGGGCAAAGTCCGCAAATATCCCCCCTGTCAGAATCAGGGTGACGCCGATTAGCACCTGCCCGGGAATCATCAGCACAATCCGCTCCACCGGGTCTTGAATGAACTCCGTCATTGCAATAGTAATCATTCCCCATGCCAGGCTGGAACTAAGACAGACATGTCCCTGAAAATTAAACTTTTGATTGGAATAATCCCAATATCTGACCTTGAACAGCGCCTCCATCACAACACCTGTGATATACTCCAGGATCGTGGCTCCCACCACTCCCGCAAGATAAGTAAATACCACCCTCCAGGGCAGCTCCATCCCCTGAAAGGGCATGGAAACCACCAGCATCATAACCGCTCCGCTCCCATAGATCGGCAGAAAAGGCCCTCGCAAAAATCCCCTGTTCGTCAGCTTCCTGTTCTTAACTGAAACATAGGCAGACTCAAAACACCACCCGCCAAAGCAATAAAAATAAAAGAGAAACAGCCACTGGATTGCTGAATACTGATACATAATCTTCCTCCTGCTGCCTGATAAGCTTCCCTGATGCACGTCTGCCGGCTGGACGCCGCTATCTGTATACCGCCACCTCTATAGCCAGCTTTCCCTTTCTGGTCTCTTTGCTGCCCTCTTCCAGACGCAGCTTTCCATAACCTCTGGCATTCAACACATCTCCTGCCTTCAGGGATCTGGCATTATTTTCACAAGCCCTGCCGTTCACAAAAACCTTTCCTGCCCGAAACAACTCCAAGCTCTTTTCCCTGGACAGGTTATAAGCCCTCGCCAACACTGCGTCTGCCCGAACCGACTGCACCTGTATGCTGATTCGTTCCGGCTCCTCCGCAGCCAGATCGCCGATGTCCTCCTCTACGGTACACCTTACGCTGGTATGCCTGACCTTGTTCAGATTTTCACAGATAAAGTCAGCAACGGTATCCTGACAAAAAAGATAAGCCTGCTTTTCGCCGGCCCTTATATCCCCCAGGGTACTCCTGTCAATTCCCAGGCTCATCAGCGCCCCCAGAAAATCCCTGTGATTCAGGTCGTCTGCAAACTTGCTGGACAATGGTACAATATGGATGCACACAATGGGAAAAGGCACCTCATAGCCAAGTTTCCCGCTGCTGCCGAACCGCACCATGACCCGATCCGCCCCTTCGCAGCCCCCGTATAAAGCATACCCCGCATATTTCAGCTTCGGCTCCTCCTGCCAGAAAACATCCTGATCCCCCAGCCCGAGGAATCCGGTAAAAGTAAACAGATCCCGGGCATAGGAACGCTCCGCCAGGTCATAAAATCTTTTTCTAAGCTGCTGTTCTTCCATTACGTGAAACTGATGACCTCTTCCCTGGGCGCCTTTGTCTTTTCAACGCTTATCGCATGCAGGACAGGACCTTCTCCTTTATAATCTTCAAAGTATTCCTTCGACACGGTAGCCGTCACTTTGACCCATTCCTTCTGCTTCAGGTCTCCGGTTCCCGCAAATTCACAGGCATAGCCTAAAAATGCCATATCCTCTGCACAGCAGGTCATGGCCATTCGGCCGGGCACAAAATACCCTTCCGGGAAATTATCCGGCTTTAACACTCTTGCCACAAACTGCAGCTTCTTACCCATATACCGCTCCAAATGATCCATGGAATCCAGATACCAGATTCCATAGCCATCGTTATCCAATACAATGGTCTCCTGCTTCAAATCAAAGGGAAGATCCTCTTCAAAAATCTCGTCTATTTCACCGTTAGAATCCTCAAAGACCACATCTGCTTTGGCATTGACTGCCTTCACATTTCTCTTGTAGGTATTCAGCTGGTCCCTGACGGTATCACACCGGTTAAAAATAATCATTTCGGAACCGCGAATCATCTCCGCCAGCAGGGAACGCATATTTGTGTAATACATGGGGAAGGTGGAACCGTCAATTATGGTGATCTGCTGCTCGATATTCCAATACCAGGGCAGCTTCGCATTCTTGTAATTCCACATTCCGTTGTATTCGATAATGATCCGCTCCGGCTTATGCTTCTTCTCCAGCTCGGTCAGCTTCTCCGGCGTAAAGTCCGCCTCCTCTTCCACGAGTTCCACTTCCGTGCGGCTCCTTTTCAAAAGAGCCTCGTCATATTCGTTTTCCCCTTCCTCACACAACAGCAGCAAGGTCTTGCCCTTGATCTGAAAATAGGGCTGTGACAGGGTAAAACTGATAAATTCCGTCTTTCCGCTCTCCAGAAAGCCATTGATCACATATACGGGTTTCATTTCCGCCGCCTTTCACACAGACTTTTTCTATCGAAACAGCTCCTCCAGCTTGTCCTCTTTAAGCTCGGCACCAATGACGCAGAATTTTCCCGTCACCTCCGGCTTTCCTGCCCTGATGTCATGCTCTTCCGGCACATAGTCAAAGTAAATCCAATTCCCGTCCTCGCCGGGAACCATTCCCTTGGAACGCAGAATCGCGCCGTATTCCCCACTGTCCAGGGCCGTCAGGATGCTCTCAATCTTTTCGGTGGTAAATCTGGCAGGAGTTTCCCTGCCCCAGCTTGTGAATACCTCATCCGCATGGTGATGATGATGACCATGATGATCGTGATGACAATGGTCATGGCCGTCCTCGTCATGATGGCAGTGCTCATGCCCGTCATGGTCATGCTCGTGGCATTGGTCATGGCCGTCCTCGTCATGATGGCAGTGCCCATGCCCGTCATGGTCATGCTCGTGGCATTGGTCATGGCCGTCCTCGTCATGATG
>CANPOY010000038.1 GCA_947575805.1 uncultured Lachnospiraceae bacterium | reverse complement strand
CCCCCATTTTCCCATTTTTTTTTTCATTTTATTTTTATAAACACAAAACAACCCCCTTTTTTTACCCGGTGTTTTTTGTACATTGACCCCGGGGGGCTGGCTAAAGTACAACTTTTCGCCTGCCGCTTTTCCATGGGATTCCTATGGGGTCCCTGCTTCATGATGCGGCAGGTTTATTCCATGCCGCCGTATCTCTGATCGTATTTTCCAAAGGCCTTGTACAGTATCCCAGTTCATGAACCGCTCTTTCCTTTGAGAAATTGCTGTTGCTGGTAAGCGTATACAGGGAATAAGCCGTATAAAGCGGACGCTTTCCCCGTCGTTTTGCAATCAGCTCATTGACAGGAGCCGCCAGCCTTGCCAGAAACAGCGGCATCAACGGCAAAGGCTTTTTCCCGTAGGGCTTTCCCACACAGTTAAGCAAATCACGTATCGTAGAATACTCCCCGCTGAGTATATAGCAGCGCCCTGTCCTGCCCTTCTCTGCCGCCAGCAGGCAACCTTGTGCCACATCCCGCACATCCACAAAGTCATATCCGCCTTTCACACAGGCCGTAATCCTGCCCCTCATATAGTCCCGGACCATTTGCACCAAATGATTATTTCCTTTATCATAAGGCCCTATTATGCCGGACGGCTGAACGACCACTGCCGGCAGTCCGTCCTTTACGGCATCTAAAACTGCCTGGGTCGCTTCCGCCTTTGTTTTGGCATAGGCCCCGACCACAAGATCCGGAGAATATTTATCTGCTTCCTCAATTTTCCTGCCGGCCGGCAATTCCGGAATTGCATGAACCGAACCCACATAGACAAAGCGGTCAACATGATGCCGCAGACTGATTTCAATCATATTTTTGGTTCCGTTTACATTGACTTCATACACCGGGGCGGTTACATGCCTGGAAATGCTGATAATCCCGGCCCCATGTATCACTATGACATCTTCCGCCGGCTTCCCGGCAAATAAGGCTTCCAGTGTATCCGGCCTGCACACATCTCCACGGAAATACCGTATGTTATTCGCCCGGACTGCCGCTTTTTCCCGGGGCAGCAGTAATGCACAGACCTCCACGTCCATATTTTTCAATATTCGAAGCAGGGTGTTCCCCAAATGGCCCCCGGCCCCTGTGATAATATATCTCTTCATAGTCCCTCTCATTCTTCTATTTTTCTACCAGTTTGTCCAATTTTCCCTTGTTTATGCGTTGCCAGGTGCTTTTGCGCCCGCTTTCAGGCGCGTGTCCGGGCGCAGATGAACACAGAAAACCCGGCATATGCAGCTTGTCTTGCACATGCCGGGTTTTCCGCTGCGTATCCGTCTCCGTATGGATTAGACGCATGCAAGCCCGTACCGCGGGAAAATGCCGGACTTTCACCCTTGTTCCTGTTCCCTGAAAACAGTGTCCACTGCTATCCTGTATTCCCACAGGCTTTTCGATTTTTTTATCTTTTTGAGATGTTTTTCCCCATTGTCAAAGCTCTCTCCCATAAAAGTCCAGAGGTCCTTCATTTTAAAAAGGGTGTTGGTGTCTCCTGACATAATCCGTATATATCCTTCCAGGAGCTCGTCATGAAAAGCCCGCAGGGTAACGAGGGAAAAGTCTCCCGTCAGGAATCCCGGCCTTCGCAGAATTCCCCGGCCCACCATAACAGCATCCGCCTCCGGCAGCCGGGACGTAAGCCATCCCATTGTCCCATATTCGGCTTCACCGCCGTCCGGACCGACCGTCTCCAGAGAGATGAGATCCCCGTTGTAGCACAGGGGAACCTTCATCCGCCCTGCGGCGGCTTCGAACGCTTCCGGATGCACCCGGCCGCCGTAGCCCTCCTGAAGCAGCCTGGGATGTATGATCAGCTCTTCCATAGGATAGCGCCCGAAAAGCTCCAGCAGCCTTTCCCATTCCTCCACATTCTCAGCACCGATCCTGGTCTTGACGGAAATACGCAAAGGACATTTGTCAAAAATCTCGTCCAGAAACCTCTCCAGCTCCTCCGGAAACTTTAAAAAGCCCGCGCCCCGCCCTCTGGCCGCCACCGTCCCGGAAGGACAGCCCAGATTGAGATTCACTGACGGATACCCATATGCGGCAGCCTCCCCGGCAATGTTCAGAAACACGTCGGCACGGTTAGCCAGAATCTGCGGAACCACCCTCATCCCTTCGTTATGTTCCGGCAGAATATCCGCCCGTTCCCTGGAGCTTAAGTTCCTGACGGCAAGAAACGGGGTGAAATATTTATCCACCCCGCCATAGTACTTATGGTATGCCCGCCTGAAATTATAGGTAGTAAGCCCCTCCATGGGAGCCAGATAATATTTCATACTATCCTCCACACCGCCTCCGGCGGCACAATCTGATCTTGAAAAACTTCATTTCTGTCACGCTTTGATCCACACATACCTGGGATCGTCGTCCCGGGTGGTCCAGGGCTTGCCCGGCAGATGCCGGATCATCCAGCAGTAATACATAGGATACCCCGGTGCCGTCACCTGGGGATGGGTCTCGCCCGGAGTGATGGCCGCAAAGCTGCCGTCCGTTATCTTATAAGCATTGTCCCCGATAAAGCAGGCGCCGAAGCCCTCTTCCCGCTGGAAACGGTAATAATATACCTCCGGCTGTGGGTGGGAATGAGGGGTATAGCTGGACCAACTTCCCTGATGGTTGATCACCTCGCCGTTTACCATATTGGAATAGGGCGCGTTCTCATAATCAAAGACCGTGCGTACGGTGCGAACCATGCGGTCCTCACAGAGCCCGAAGCCAAAGGTCTCGTCCCGGCAGATATCCGGAGTGTAAAAAACCGAATCGAACTCCCTCTCATTTTCCGTTTTCTGCACCAGTACCTCGCTGTCCTCCAGCGCTTTGACCGTAATCTTCTTTCCCTTGCACACATGTAGGCAATACGACCCCTCTTTAATAAAGTCAGCCCTGTGTCCGCCGGCTTCCCGACCCTCCCATCCATAGGCCACATTGCCCAGCACCAGCAGCACTGCCGTCTCTTCCCTCTCCGAGTAGAATTCCGTGCTCTCCCCTGCTTTCATCCGATAGACGGCAATATCCATCATCATATCATTTTCCGCATCCCCGGCACGGGTCAGGCGCTTCATCCCATGTTCGTCATACTGCGGATAACCGAATTGTCTGCTCATCTTTTATGTCCTTTCTTAGAACGCAATCTCCGACAGCTTCACGGGCCTGTGCTCCTCCACGGACTTCTTTGCCGCAATGCCCATAAGCACCGGCTTTAAACCATCCATAACTCCCAGGGGTGTCTCCGTATCCTTTTCGATTGCCTCCACAAACAGCCTGACCTCTCTGGAGAAGGATTCCATATATCTCTCCAGGAAGAAATACAGGGGCTTTTCTCCCGTGATACCGTCCGCATTGCTCAAGACTGCGGAAGAAGCCGTATCATTTGCGGTAGCCACCATGCCCCTGGAGCCGAAGACCTCCGCCCTCTGGTCATAACCATACACAGCTTTTCTGGAATTGTCAATCACCGCAATGGCCCCGTTCTCCATTTTCAGAGTAATGACCGCCGTATCCACATCCCCTGCCTCACCGATGGCCGGATCTACCAGCACCGCCGACTGTACGTAGATTTCCTCTGCATCACACCCTGCCAGATAGCGAACCATGTCGAAATCATGGATGGTCATATCCAGGAACATGCCGCCGGAAACAGCCGCATACTCGGCCGACGGAGGTTCCGGATCCCTGGAGGTAATCTTGATAATATGGGGATCCCCGATCTTTCCTGCGGTTATGGCATTCTTTACCGCCTCGAAATTATGGTCAAAACGCCTGTTAAAGCCCACCTGATATTTCAGTTTACTTCCTTCCAGCGCCTTTACCACTTCCTTGATCTTTCCCAGGTCATGATCAATGGGTTTTTCGCAGAATACATGCTTCCCTGCCTGGATGGCCTCAACGGAAATGGGCGAATGGGTGTTGGTAGAAGAGCAGATCATCACCGCGTCAATCTCCGGGTCACTTAAAATCTCATGATAGTCCTTCACGGTCTGCTCCACCCCCAGGGCCTTTGCCCACTCAGCGGTTTCCTCCGTCATAAAAGGGTCTGCCAGGGTCTTGATTTTTGCATTTTTGATGTGCAGGCAGATACTTTCTGTATGTACCTTTCCGATTCGCCCTGCACCGATTACTCCGAATGTTACCATCGTAAAATCCTCCTTCTCTTTTCACACTACAGGCCTGTATGCTCCCTTATATACTTTCTGGCCTTTAAAGCATATTCAAAAGGATTGGCCTTCGCCGGATCCTGCTCCGCCTCCACCAGCATATATCCCTGATAATGGTTTTCCGCCAGCACCTTAAAAACGGAGTCAAAATCAATGCAGCCGTCCCCCGGAACCGTGAAAGCGCCCTGCCGCACACCCTCCAGAAAGCTTAAATGCTCCGCCTTCACCCGGTCAACGACCTCCCGGCGAATATCCTTTAAATGCACATGCTTAATCCGGCCCACATGCTTTTTCACCAACGCTGCAGGATCTTCACCGCAATAGGCAAAATGGCCGCTGTCAAAGAGCAGGCTTACATATTCCGGGTCCGTGTCTGCAAGCATCCTCTCCGTCTCGGCCCCGGACTGTACCACCGTCCCCATATGATGATGGAAGGTAAGGGCGATTCCCCTCTCCTTTGCCGCCTTCCCCAGCCTGTTCAGACCCGTGCAGAGAAGCTGCCATTCTTCCTCGTTCATCACATGCTTCTTCTCAAACACGGGCACATCCTGCATCCCCTGGATGCTGTAGGACTGTTCCGACACCCCGATCACCTTCGCCCCCATGGCTTTCAGAAAGTCCACCTTCTCCAGAAATGGCTTTTCCGTCTCTTCATAGGGCTTAGAGATCAGGAAGGCAGAAAACCAGCAGTTGCAGATTTCCAGTCCCCGCAGCTCCAAAGCCTTTTTCAGAACCGCCTCCTCCGTGGGATACTTATTGCCGATTTCGGAGCCGCTGTATCCTGCCAGCGCCATCTCGCTGATGCACTGTTCAAAGGTATTCTCCTTCCCCAGATCCGGCAGGTCATCGTTGGTCCATGCTATGGGCGCGATTCCCAGCTTAACTTTTCCTTCATCAAACATCTTTGCACTCATTTTACCAATCTCCTTTGCCCGCGGGGGACACGGACGTTCTCTCCCGCGCTAGTATAATCTTGCCTTGCCCCTGCCCTCCAGAACACGCTCGTAAGCCGCCTGCCCTTCAGGCTTTCCTGACACTGCGGCAGTGCCTATGTTCCACCAGGAGCCATAACCGTCGGTCATGGTCTTGGGCAGTACCTTAATGTCAATTAAGGTAGACACCGTCTGCTTTTCTGCATCTTCCAGCGCCGCATCCAGCTCCTCCAGGCTGTGGACGGTATAGCCCTTTGCCCCGTATCCTTCCGCTACCTTTGCAAAATCAATGGGAATCAGATTTCCCTGAAGCTGCCCGTTCTGATCCCGGTATCTGAATTCCGTAGCCAGATTGCCGATACCGTTGGACATCTGCAGATTGTTGATACAGCCGAAGCCGCAGTTATCAAACAACAGCAGATTGATTTTCTTCCCCTCCTGCAGGGAGGTAAGAAACTCGCTGTGGAGCATCAGGAAGCTGCCGTCTCCCAGCATGGCATAGACCTCCCGCTCCGGCTCCGCCAGCTTGCACCCAAGGGCTGCTGCCGCCTCATACCCCATGCAGGAATACCCGTACTCCATATGATAGGAGTCTTTCACCTCCGTGGTCCACATACGCTGGAGATCCCCGGGAAGAGATCCTGCCGCTCCGGTAACTATGGCATCCCCGGGAATCCTTTTCCTGATTTCCGCCACTGCTGCCGTCTGGGTCAGGGCACTGCCCGTCAGCTCTGCGAATTCCCGGATGGAGCTCTCATGGCGGGCACTGATCAGGGGCTCAAAGCCCTCGTCATAGCCATATTCCGCCAGACGTTCCATCTCCGCCTCCCAAGCCTGCTTTGCCTTCTCAATCTCCTCTTTGCAGGCGCTTCTATAGCCGGCGCTCTTAAGTTCGCGGGAAAGAGCCTCCAGTGTCACCTTCGCGTCTCCGATGACGCTGACGGCATCCATCTTATAAGCATGAAACCTTGATACGTTCACGGATATAAATTTCACATCCGGATTACTGTACTGAGATTTGGAACCGGTGGTGAAATCCGTCAGCCTGGTGCCCACCGCCAGCACCACATCCGCCATAGCAGCAATCTCGTTTGCCGCGGAATTTCCCGTGACACCCACGCCCCCTAAGTTATAGGGCGAAGAACTCCTGCAGGCGCTTTTGCCCGCCTGGGTCTCCGCAAAGGGAATCCGGAAGTCGGCGCAGAACTGCTCCAGCTCCCTCCCCGCCTCGGAATACCTGACCCCGCCGCCGCAGAGCACCAGGGGATGTTTGCTGCCTTTTAACAGCTCCGCCGCTTCCCTGATCTCTTCCTCCACAGGGATGGCCCTGGTGATCTTGTGCACTCTCTTTGCAAAGAACGAATCCGGATAATCGAAAGCTTCCCCCTCCACGTCCTGGCTTAAGGCAATGCAGACTGCCCCCGTCTCCGCCGGGTCCGTCAGCACCCGCATGGCCTGAATCATGGAGCTCATCAGCTGCTCCGGCCGGATGATCCTGTCCCAGTATTTGCAGACCGGCCGGAACGCGTCATTGGTGGTAACGGAGGGGCAGCTCCCCTGCTCCAGCTGCTGCAGCACAGGGTCCGGCTGCCTGGTGGCAAAGGTATCCCCGGGCAGAAGTAAAAGGGGGATGTTGTTCACCGTGGCACAGGCCGCAGCCGTAACCATATTAGCCGCCCCCGGCCCTATGGAGGATGCGCAGGCAATGATCTTCTTCCTGTTGTTCTGTTTGGCAAAGGCTGCCGCCGCATGAGCCATACCCTGCTCATTTCTCCCCTGAAATACCTTCAATTTCCCCGGATTTTCGTCCAGCGCCTGGCCCAAGCCCACCACAATCCCATGTCCGAAAATGGTAAACACGCCCTCCACAAATTTAGTTTCCACCCCGTCCCTCAGCACATACTGGCTATCCAGAAACCTTACCAATGCCTGGGCCACTGTCATATGTGTCGTTTTCATTTCCCGCCTCCTGTCTCATGATATTCATTCCGTTCACACTAACCTCTGGCTATCATGTCTCCATATTCAGCCTTACTGTCCCGTATAAACTGCTTTACCTGCTCCGGGTTCGGCAGATCGTCGGAACAGGAATGGCTGGCCACCATCATGGACGCCTCAGCGCTGCCGAATTCCAGACAGTCCGTCATTTCCCAGCCCTGGTACAGGCCGTACAGGAAACCTGCCGCATACCCGTCCCCACCGCCGAAGGATTTTAAGCAGTCCACAGGAAAGGGCTTGATGGAAAAGCTCTTTCCGTCCTTCGTATAAGCCGTGGAGCCCTGTTTTCCATGCTTGATAACCAGGAGCTTCGCATTTTTCGACATCCAGTAGTCCGCCGTCTCCCGGTCGCTCCTGCCGGGACAGATCAGCCTTTCGGTGAGGTCAAATTCCTCCCTGGAGCCTAAAATAATATCCGCCTCCCCGGCCACCATGGAGTAATAAATGGATATTTCATCCTTGTTCTTCCAGTTGTATTCCCGGTAATCTATGTCAAAGATCAGCCTTGTATGATTCTTCTTCGCCAGCATCACCGCCTTTAAGACCGCCTCCCTGGAAGGGCTTTCCGCAAGAGATGTACCGGAGATCAGCAGGGCCTTGGTATTCTGAATATATTCTTCGTCAATATCCTCCACACAAAGCTGCAGATCCGCAATGCAGTTACGGTACATTAATATGCGGCTTTCCTCCGGTGAAATGATCTCCGTAAAGGTCAGCCCGATCTTTTCCCCTCCCGTGCACCTGCGAATCCGTGAGGTATCGATGCCCTCCCGCTCGAAATAGTGGGTTACAAAATCTCCGAACTGATCGTCGGATATCCGGGCGAAAAAGCCGGTCTTCATACCGTGCCTGCGCACCCCCACCGCAATATTGGCAGGGGATCCCCCCAGGTACTTTTTAAAGGTAGTACACTCCTCCAGCGGATGAAAGTAGTCCACCGGGTTAAAATCCACCGCGATTCTCCCCAGCAGTACCAGGTCCATCGGCCTCTTTTCGTCAAATTCGATATACTGCATTCCTTCTCTTCCCTCCACATCTTTTCGCCGCTGACACTAATCATAAAGGGCAGCGTAAATAGCTTTCACGTCTCCTAAGCCGATTTCCTTCCTGGTATTGGAGGGGCTGCCGCTGGCCATGGCATCCTCCGCCATCTTGTCAATCACTTTCGTATAGCTTTCCTTGTCAATCCCGTATTCCTGCAGAGTGGGGATCTCACAGGTCCTGCAAATGTCCGTCACAGACTTTAAAAAGCTCTCGCCGGCCTCTCTGTCCCCTGCATCCGCAGCAGCCGCCCCGATCTCCCGGCCCAGCCGTCCAAAGCGCTCATATGCCCCGTCCACCACATAGGAAAGACATTTTTCCAGCAGCATGGCATTGGATATACCGTGTGGCACATGGAACAGGGCCCCTATGGGACGGCTCATGCCGTGAACGATGGTCACGGACGCATTGTTAAAGGCAATGCCCGCCTCCAGCGCCGCCAGGGACATTTCTTCCCTGGCCCGCACATTCCCCCCCTGCCGGAACGCTTCCGGCAGCCAGGTAAAGATTCTCTTCACCGCCGAAAGGGCAAACACATCCGACAAAGGCTGGGCCTTTCGGGAGGTGTAGGCCTCTACCGCATGGGTCAGGGCATCCAGGCCGGTAGCTGCCGTGATGGCAGGCGGCGCCGTCATGGTAAACCGGGGATCAATTACTGCCAGCGTGGGCATCAGCACCGCCCCCTTTAGCAGCATCTTAATATCCCGCTCCGTATCCGTTATAATGGTAAACTGGGTGGCCTCGGAACCGGTTCCTGCCGTGGTGGGCACCGCTACCATAGGAGGTACTTCTTTTTCGATCACCTTCCCCAGATAATCCGTGATCCTGCCCCCGTTTCCCACTAAAGCCCCGATAGCCTTCATGGAGTCAATGGGACTGCCGCCACCTAAGGCCACCAGGAAATCACAGCCCTCTTCCCTGTATTGTTCCAGCCCCTTTTCAATCATTACATCCGTGGGCTCTCCCGAGATACCGGAATATACCGCATAGGAAATACCGCAGCTCTTTAAAGCTTCCTCTACATGCGCCAGATTCCCCAGGCGGATCATCACCTCATCCGTTACTACCAGCGCCTTTTTCCCAAGACCCGCCAGACTGCTCTCCGCCTGTTTTAATGCTCCTGCACCGCTGATGATCTGCCTGGGCATAATAAATGAACTGCTCATATCTTTCTCCTTTTCTTTCTCCCCGGAAAGGGCAGACACGCCCGCTCGTTTCCGACATATTTTCTATCTGTGATCTCCCCGGGCGTTTTGCATGGCCTCTGTCATCCTGCATACAGGCTCCTCTTGTTCCGGATCTCAATGGTATGGTCGAAGCCGGTATAATCCGTGAGATACAGCGTTGCCGCACCTGCCGTCTTCACCTCGCTGTCCTCCTTGCCCTCGGTGAAATGATGTTCCCCAAAACAGGGGCCGACAATCAGGGCATCGCTGCCGTTTCCCACCTCCGCATAGCCCTTCTTCAGCACCACCACCTCGCTGCCTGTCAGGGGCAGATCCATATATTCATTCGTCATAAGGTCCACACCGGTGAAAGCCAGCTCGATCCTCCAGGGCGCCCCTTCCACGCCGGATGTCCTGACCCTGACATCCACGCCGTTCTCTGCTTCCTTTACCCAGACGTCGATCTGCATGTCAGGTCCCGTTTTTCTCTCCCGGGCATCATTATCCATCTTCCACCAGTCATTTGTTTCAGGTTTTTGGGCAAAAGGCAGGTAATACCAGCCTCTCATGGTCTGGGACAGATGATATTCCCCCTCTGACAGCCTCTCCATCCTCTCGCTTTTAAAAGCGCGGTGCTCGCAAAAGCTTCCGGCCACCTTCATCTCCAGCTTCACGGTGCCGTTATGAAGATAAAAGAAATTGGACTTGCCCCCCATCACTGTATAGGTAAAGCGCCCCTGCTGCCCTCTGGCAATTTCGGATTCCTGATAAAAGCTGCGGAAATCCGGCCGGACATAGCTTCCCTCAAACTCAAGACTGCGGTACTTCGGATCCAGCATATACCAGATCAGAAAATCCGGAGAAGAGATGTGCTTGCGGTCCACCATCTCAAAAATGTAATTGCACATCTGCAGGAACTCGGGAATCTTGTATTTCATCCCCAGCCTAAGGTACTCCATATAATAATCTTTCGGATACACCAGCCTGTCCTTGTCAAAGCGCGTGGAATTGGCGGTAAATACGCTCTCGTCAGGCTCCCAGTAGGTGAGCATCATTTTCAGATTGCGCAGGGCATTCTTTTCATAGGAAGAATCTCCCGTAGCCTCAGACAACATAATCATGGCATCGTTATTTACCCGGTTATAATTGCCTGCGGATTTCTCCGCGAACTCCCCGTCTTCGTTGCAGTCGATCCCCTCATTTAAATAGGTGAACGCCGCCTGTTCCATCCCTTTGTTGTCAAACATCCTGCCGCAGGCCATCAGCACGGATGCAATTGCCCAGCGATGGTTGGGGGTATGGAAACCTCCTGCCAGCATCCCAGACGCCCCTGAGCGGACAATCTCCTCTACCTGTTCCAGAATCTTTCTCTCCCCTTGAGGCAGAGTATCTCTGTCCGCCTTCCGTACCGCTTCCAATCCTCCATCTATCCCGGGCAGAGTAAACTCACCGGCCTTTCCTGCCAGATACTGATATACGGGAAGCAGCTTTTTGATGCAGAAAGCCGTATCCGGAGCAGAGAAAAAGTTACAGGTTATATAATCAAACAGACCGTTTTCATGCTGGACCCTGCGTATGTAACCAAGCCCCAGCAGAATGCTGTCCAGCACCCTTTCATCGTGATAAAAGGCCGTGTCCTCATTACAGTACGCCGCCGTCATGGATGCCACCCGGTAGATGGAGAACTTCGCCTGCACGATTCCCGTAGGATCGGCAAAACCGCCGTATCTGGGACTTTCCCTGTCCAATACCTGGATCTGTAAGGACTTTACCACCCGGTCCTCCGTATCCCGAATCATTTTCCGATAATGTCTTTCCATTTTCCAGTCTTCCTTCCCTACACCTCTAAAAGAATTGTTTTGATTTCAAAGGCCCGGAAGCTTAAGCGCAGTCTGCCGTCCAATATCTCCAGCTCCCGCTCCGGCTCTTCCAGCATGTTGCAGGCATACGCCCGCGTTACGGCCCCTGCAGGCAGCGTCAGCCATGTAACCCCCGCGCACCCTTTGGATTCGTACAGCCTGAGCACCACGCCGTTTTCCCTGTCAAAGGCCGGTTTGCAGGTTTCCAGCACTGCGTGGCCTCCTTCCAGTGAAAAGAAGGATACGGCCTCTTCCACCGCCTCTTCCGCCCCCATGACATCGAATCCCGCCACGGTCACCTCCACATTGCACTCGTAAGCCTCCTCCGTCACCCGGCTGTCCGTAAAGGGCCCGGAAAAAGGCAAAACGGAATACGTAACCCGGTGAGCCCCCATGTCCGCCGTCATGTCCGGCAGCACCGGCGCCCGAAGCAGCGTCAGCGAAAGTCTGCTGTCCTCCGCCGACAGCCCGTATTTACAGTCGTTGAGCACGGCAAAGCCGTTCTCCCCGTCTGTCAACACCGCATATTTATGGTGGCAGGTCTCATACAGATCCTGCTCATACCGCCTGGATCTGTGAGTGGGACGCCTGATATATCCGAATTGAATTTCCTCCAGTACTTCCTTTGTATAGACCGTGGTGGGAAAATCAACCTTCAGGATTCGATGTCTTTCCCGCCAGTCGATCCCGGTCTCAAAATCGATCCTTGGGCTGTCCGCAGTAAAAAGAATCCTCTGCACGGCGGTAAAATAGCGTTCTTTTCGCTCCACCGTGACAATGAGGCCTCCTGCCCCGTCATGCTCCGTCCGTATCGTGCAGCCGCCCTCTGGCTCTTCCGGCACCTGCTCATACATCCTGCCCAGCTCCCAGGCGTCATAATCCACATTAACGTCCCTGTACAGCTTCCACTCGTTCAGGGGTTCCTTCGCATATTCATACCCGGTTTCCTTCAGAATCAGGCTTACAATCCGCCCCCTGCCGTCAATTTCCGCCCGGTAAAAGTCATTGCTGTACACAAGCCTTTCCCCGCCGGCATTCTCTGCCGCCTGCGGCTCTTCCGCTGCGGGCGCTGCTGCCCCTGCCTGATCCGCCCTAATGGTCACATACCCGCATGCCGGCAGACTTAAGCCCCGCCAGCTGCGCTCCCACCCCAAAGAGTTAAAAACCACTCTTTTGGAGCCGGAAGCCGATCCCGCAGAATCATGCTGCTTCCGGCCGGCCAGCTCCGTCAGAATCCGCCCCGCCAGTTCCCGGCTCTCCCGCTCCGTATATTCCAAAGCTTCCTGAGCCTCCTCATTCACCCGCTGTATGGAGGAACCCGGCAGAATGTCATGGAATTCCTGCACCAGCAACGTTTTCCAAAGCTCATCCAGCTTTTCCAGCACCGTTTTCTCCCGGGCAGGATCCTGCCAGCCCCCTGCCAGCCGCATCAGCCCGGACAGGAACTCTGCCTCCCGCAGGGCATACTCCGCTTTACGGACACCCCGTTTGATCTTTGCCTGCGCAGTATAGGTTCCCCGATGCCACGCCAGATACAACTCTCCGTAATAGACATTACGAATCGTTTTCCCGTCCAGCCTGTCGAAGAAAGCCGCCGGACTCTCCATGGTACATCTGGGCGCTCCCTCCAGGTCTCTGCAGCGTTCGGCTGTTTCCACCATAATTTCCGTAGGACCGCCGCCGCCGTCCCCGTAGCCGAAGGGAAAGAGGAAGGTATCTATCTCCTGCTTCTGGTTCCTGTCCTCCTCCCAGCGCCGCCGAAGCGTTCCGGCGTTGAAAACTTCGTTGTTCTTCTTGTAAATGTGGGACAGGACCCTGGTTCCGTCTATCCCCTCCCACCAGAATATATTGTAGGGAAAAGGTTCGCTTTCCGGATCGCTGCGCAGCAGCTTCTGTGTTGCGAAATAAGGCACACTGCACCCCGCCATGATCTGCGGCAGCGCGCCGGTAAAGCCAAAAGTATCCGGGAGCCACGCCACCCTGCTTTCAGCGCCAAACTCCTCCCGAAACCACCTTTTCCCTATTACAAATTGCCGGATCAGGCTTTCGCCCCCGGCCAGATTAGTGTCACTCTCCACATATAAACCGCCTTCAGGCAAAAACCTGCCTTCCCCGGCCAGCTCCTTCACCCGTGTAAACAGCTCCGGATAATATTCCTTCAGATTCTCCAGGACGGTAGGTGAGCACAAAAGGAACTTGTAATCAGGATACCGCTCCATGAGCCTGATCTGGTTGGAATAGGTCCTGGCGGACTTTCGCTTTGTCTCCTCGTGGGTCCAGAGCCATGCCAGATCAATATGGGACTGGCCGAACACGGTGTACTCCGGCACGGTATCGCCGTTATGCTTCGCCAGCAGCGGACGCAGGATCTCTCCCGCCATTCGGATGCTCTCGGTTCGCCGAGGCTCTTCCGCCTCAAAATCCGCCGCAAAGGTAAACTCCCGCAGCGCATCCCCTATTTTCATGGTCCGCAGATCACTATCGGGCATTGACTGCCAAAGCTCATATAAGGTATGGTAATCCGCGTAAATCTGAAATATGTCCTGATGAAATATTCCGAAATGACTGCTTCCCACCGTACACTGGCATTCCGGCGGTTCCGGCACAGGTACGGAATCCCTTCTGAAAATACCGCCGCTCTCCGCCCGCACACCGTGCCCAGCATACACCTCGGCATAGATTTCAAATCGCTGTCCCCGGACCGCGCTGTCCGTCAGCTCTACCATAGAATGCTTTTTATCGATGGAACCTGCCGCTTTCCCGTTTACAAACACCAGCATTTCCGGCCCAGCCCCAATGTGAAGCATAATACGCTTCCCTTCCGCTGCCTCCGGCATAACCGCTTCTGTACGGAACCACCCGTACTCCCATTTCCTCCCCCAGGAGGAGCCCCCGGGAAAAGGCCGAAAAATCTGCTTCTTAGCCTGATCCAATGTCATCTGCTCAAAAGTGGTGAACCCGGAGAGCGCAAGCTCAGTGAGGGGTGTATACAGATTATCCGCAAACGCCCCGTCCCATATTTTCAAACGCTCATCCCACTGTCTTCCCAGCTTCATATTTCCCTCCTGTATTCCATCAGAAACAGAATCGCCAAAGCCTGGCCGTACGGCATGGGCTTCAGTTCGATCCCCTTATAGAAATCCCTGGAGGTGCGGCCCATGGGGGTACCGTAGGACACCTGATTGACCACGCCCTCCTCTGAGATACAGTTCATAATGGGCTCCGCGGCCCGGCGTGCCACCTCCAGATAAGACTCATCCACCAGCCCGTCTTTCACTGCCTTTAAGATACCGTAAGCAAAGCCGCAGGTGGCACTGGCTTCCAGATAGGAATCCGCATCGTCTACCAGCGTGTGCCACATCCCCCCCGCATCCTGGTATTTGCGCAGGCTCTCAATCTGAGCTCTGAGAGTGTTTACCAAAGTCCTTCTCACCGCTCCTTCGCAACGGCTTATTGAGAGGAATTCCGGTATCGCCATGGTTATCCAGCAATTTCCCCGCCCCCAGAAAGCGCCGGCGAAATTGTTCTTCTCCTGAAAGGTCCAGCCGTGATACCACAGGCCGCTAACCTTGTCACACAGGTACTTCTGGTGCAGCAGGAACTGGTACTCTGCCTCCTCCTCCATTTCCCTGTTTCCCAGGATACGTCCCATATTGGCCAGGAACAGCACCGTCATATACAATGTATCGTCCCACAGCTCCTCCGCATTGACGGAGTCCGAAGTCTGATGCTGGAAACCGCCCTCCTGCGTGCGGGGAAAGGATTCCATGATCTGTTCTGCCGCCTCCACACAGGGCCGCATATATTTTTCCTCCCCGGTATACTCCGCCAGAAACGACATAGCCAGATAAGGTGTAACCGTATTCACATTCAGGGCCGGGAAGCCGATCCCGATCTGCCGGTCGTAATACCTCCGTAAAGTCTCCAGGCAGCTTTCCTTTTTCTCATATCGGAAAAGCTTCCACAGCCCGTACAGGCCCACTCCCTGCGTCCATTCCCAGTATTTGTACCTGGAAATATCGTCTCCTGCCAGATTATGGCTCTGCATATTCCGTAAAAAAATATCGTCCGGCTCATAGAGAATCTGAGAAAAGGCTTCCGTCATTTTCTCGATCTTCCCGGTCACTCTGCGGATCAGCTCCCGCCTTTCCCCGCACTGCACCTCCAGCCTGTGGATAAGTCCCTTCAGCTCCTCCGGTGTCTTTACCGTATAGTCCGGCTGCCAATCCGGCTCTTCCACCCGGTGAAAATACCTGGGAGACCAGTCCAGCCAGACAGAGGTGATGCCGTAACGGTTGGCCCCCGCCACATCCTTTTTCAAATTATTTCCTATCATGACGATAAAAGGCTTGTCGCCTTCATTTAATCCCATTTTCTCCATGGCTGTGTCAAACATGGAACGGGCAGGCTTCTGTTCACCCACCACCTCAGACACAATCCATTCCTCAAAGCAATACCCCAGGCCGTTTTCCCTGTAGACATTCTGAAAGGATTCCCATTCACCGTCCGCCACCAGGGCGATACGGTAGCCCTCCTCCTTCAGCTGCTTCAGGACTTCGCCTGCCCCCGGAATAAACCCGGCCGTCGTGACGATCCCCCTCTCGTCAAACACCTGGGTGCTCTCATCGATAATGGTATCTCCGCTGTCCGTGAAAATTATCAGGTTCTTACTCATGATTCCCTCCAGCCTCCCGCTTTCACACCTGTGTTGTAAATCTGTGATAAAGCAAGTGTATCAAAGGTCAACCTTCTTTTCCACGCATCTCTTGTTTTTTTTGCCATGATATTGCATATTTTGCTTTTGATGATAACGTTTTATTTGCTTTTTGCATTATTTCAACAAATTTGCGTCCTTTGAATTGTATAATGTGTACAATAACTAGAAAAATATTACGCAAATTTCACACATTTTTTGCATGTAAGGGTTGACTTTTGGATATGCGGTTGCTATACTAGTATCAAAGGGAACACATTTGCATTTTTACTTTGTCGAAAAAACGTTATATTTGGCAAAACGATGATTGTTTCCCCGAATTTATTAAGGAGGATATAGTTATGAAGAAAAGACTCATTGCCCTGCTTTTAGCGGGCACAATGGCCATTTCCCTGGCTGCCTGCGGCGGCAGTGGAGATTCGGGCAGCAGCACGCCGTCCGATTCCTCAGGCGACGTAAAGCAGTCCCAGGAATCCACACCGGAATCAAAACCTGAATCAAAACCTGACGAATCTGCCCCCCCCGCTGAGGCGGCTACCTCCGGCGAAGCACCTATGCTTGCCGATCTGGTTTCCGCGGGATCTCTTCCCAAGCTGGAGGACAGGATTCCCGTAAAGGATGACCTCTTCGTAGAACAGACCGATGCAGCGGGAAATCCCCTGGAAATCGGTACTTACGGCGGTATTATCAACCTTTTGGGCGCAGGCGGCAGCTGGGGACTGTCCAGACCTGTACTGGAGAGCATCCTTCATTACAATTCTGACGGAACTTACTATCCTAATGTCATCAAGAGCTTTGATCACAATGACGATTATACCGTATGGACCTTTAAGCTCAGAGAGGGCATGAAGTGGTCCGACGGCGACGATTTTACCGCGGATGACATTACCTTCTGGTACTATATGTGCCATCTCACCAACTATGATACCAAGAAGAGCTGGGCTGCTTTAAAAGAGACGGTGAACGGCGAAGATGCCTGGGCAAACCTGGAAAAGGTGGACGATTACACCGTGACCTGGACCTTTGTGAATCCCAAATTCCCCGCTGACTTTATTGAGAGCGGCGATTTCAAGTGGTGCTGGGCTCCTTCCCATTATCTCCTTGATATGATTCCCGATTCCATCTATGTAGAGAACCCTTACTGGGAAAAGACGGGCTTAAGTGACGAGCAGGTGCTCTTAAATGCCAAGGCAAAGGGCATCGACGCCGCTACCGTCAACGACCTGGGCAAGGCAATTTCTTATTACTGGTGGAACGAAGACGGTATTCCCTGTCTGAATTCCTATGTGCTTTCCACAAAGGAAGGCAATAATTCCAGAGACGCACAACTGTGCATCTTAGAGCGCAACCCCTACTTCTGGAAGGTTGACGCCCAGGGTCAGCAGCTTCCTTACTGCGATGCCATCCACTTCAACGCCACCTCCGAGGACGGCCAGGATCAGCTGATGTTCCGTTCAGGCGAGCTGGACATTATGGAAGTAGGCATGCAGGATATTGCTGCTCTTCTGGCAGACCTTGGCGACGCCGCATATCTTCGCGAGCTTGCCAGCACAAACTGGGGTTCCTACCTGATCACCTTTAACTACACCTGCAAGGACGAAAAGTATGCGGAGCTGTTTGCAAATCCCAAGTTCCGTCAGGCAATCTCCGTCAGCGTGGACCGTGAGCAGGTATCCGGCCTCCTTTCGGAGGGCTTCCTTGAGCCCGGCCAGTGCGCTCCTCAGGAAGGCAACTTCGGATATGATCCTGAATGGGAAACCAAGTGGACAGAGTATGACGAAGCAGGTGCAAAAGCACTTCTGGAAGAATGCGGCCTGGTAATGGGCAGCGACGGCTTTTATGATTTTGCGGACGGCACGGATTTTGTCCTGACGATCTACACCTACACGGATTCCGGCGCCGACGCTGCTTATCCGGTTCTGGAGCAGTATTACAACAAGGCAGGCATCAAGTGCGCCACAAAGGACATCGAGGTTTCCGCTTTCGATCAGGAGATTGACAACAATGACTGGTATGCAGTTCTGGGACCTCACACCGCTATCGGCGGCGTTTCCCTGAAATCCAGAGTACAGCCTTTCGTTCCCATCGCACAGTCAGCGGAGTGGTACGGCGAGTACGGCACCTACTACGGAACAAACGGGGAGCAGGGCGTGAAGCCGGAAGGCGATATGGCGAAGCTGGTGGAAATTTACGAGCAGTGGAAATCCACACCTGATTCGGACGAAAGGGATCAGTACACCCTGGATATTTACAACCTGCACAAGGAGAATCTCTGGACCATCGCCTACTTAAAGGCGGCAGGCGCATACAGCCTGGTAAGCTCCAAGATCCACAATTATCCCGACCTGCTGGTAAACGATGACCTGTATCAGTATCAGAACATCGTCCACTACTGGACCCTGTTCAAGACAGAGTAAACAAAGGGCCGCTTTCACGGCGGCAGACTTCCCTGCAGAGTAACAATGCAGGTATCAATGATAACTTCCGGAGGCGGGGGACCCGGTTCTCCGCCTCTGTCTTTTTAAGAAAGGGAATTTCTAATGGAAGAAAATGCGTACAAATCAGAAAGCATACCTGAAAGCGCCCCGAAGAAAACCCTGCCGGAAGCCGTTGGCGACTTCTTTAAAAAAGATCTCGTCCAGTACATAATAAAACGTCTTCTGATGTTTATCCCTACATTATTCTTAATATCGGTCCTGGTTTTCTTCGTTATCCAGCTGCCTCCCGGAGATTATGTATCCGCTCACATTGCAGCGCTTGCATCGGAGGGGGAATTTGTGGATGCCGATTATGCGGCACAGCTCCGCGCGGATTACGGGCTGGATCTGCCCGTATATGAGCAGTACTTCAAGTGGGTCAAGGACATTATCTGGACTCCTACCGACTCCACCTATTACAGATTATATGGTTCCCATCATAACTGGAAATACTCCTTCGCCTACGGCCGGGATGTCTGGGACGTAGTTGACGACAGGCTGGGGCTCACCATTCTGGTTACCGCGATCATTATGATCTTCCAGTATGCGGTGTCTCTGCCCATCGCCGTCTATGCTTCCACCCATCAATACTCCGTGGGGGATTATGTCTCTTCCATCATAGGCTTCCTGGGCGCGGCCATACCAAACTTTATTCTGGCAATCGTGCTGATGTATCTATCCTATAAATGGACGGGAAATGCAAATGTAGGCCTGTTCTCCCAGGAGATGCTGCAAAACGGCGTTCATCTATATAACTTCGGCGACTTTTTAAAAAGAATGATTATTCCCATCATCGTTATCGGCACCAGCGGCACCTGCGGCATTATCCGTTCCGTGCGGGCCCAGATGCTGGATGAAGTGGGCCGGCAGTATACTCTGACCGCAAGGGCCAAGGGCGTGCCGGAGCGAACCATCATTATGAAATACTGCTTCCGGGCAGCCATCAACCCCACCGTCTCCGGACTGGGCGGCGTCCTTTCCAGCCTGTTCTCCGGTTCCACGGTGACGGCCATGGTATTGAACATGCAGATCCAGGGGCCTGTGCTGTTTAAGGCACTGCAGGCCCAGGACATGTATCTCGCGGGAGCAATTGTCATGGTTCAGGCCGTACTGGTAGTCATCGGTATTCTCTTCTCCGATATTGCCCTGGCATTCCTTGATCCGAGAATCCGTTATTCAGGAGGTGGCAGATAATGTGGAAAAAGAAACAGAAAAGCAATGAAGATTATTATCTTGCTTCCCAATGGACATTAATGGGCAGGAAACTGAAAAAGCATAAGCTGGCGAAGCTTTCCATGCTGATTCTCCTGATCCTGTATCTGGGCGCCCTGTTTGCGGATTTCCTGGCGCCCTACTCCTTAGATGAGTTTGACGCCCTGTATAAGAACAGCGCGCCTTCCAAAATTCACTGGACCCATGAGGGAGAATTCATCGGCCCCCATGTATACAAGCTGGAAAAAACCATTGACAGAACGGACTTTTCCGTAAAAATCACGGAGGACACCTCGGAGTACTATAAGATTAATTTCTTTGTCCACGGCTCGGAATATAAGATCCTGGGGCTGATCCCCTGTGACATCCATCTCTTTGGCGTGAGCCAAGGAAGCAACGGCGGAAGCGGCGCCAAGATCATGCTCTTCGGAACGGACGCTCTTGGACGGGATATTTTCTCCCGCATCCTTTTAGGCAGCAGGATTTCTCTTACCATCCCTTTTGCCAGCGCCATCATCAGCTTTTTCCTGGGAGTTACCATCGGTTCCATCTCCGGGTACTTCGGCGGAGGCGTAGATATTGTGATCCAGCGGATCATTGAAGTGATTGGAGCCGTTCCCCAGATTCCTCTCTGGATGGCCCTCTCCGCGGCGATTCCTCCCGGAATCTCTACCGTAAAGATGTATTTCTACATAACCATCATTCTCTCCTTCATCAACTGGACCGGCATGGCCCGAGTGGTGCGGGGCAAATTCCTTTCCCTGAAGAACGAGGATTATGTGATGGCGGCGAGACTTTCCGGCGTATCCACCTGGAAGATTATCTGGAAGCATCTGGTGCCCGGCTTTATGAGCTACCTCATCGTTTCCATCACGCTGGGCATCCCGGGCTCCATCGTAGGCGAGACCTCCATGTCCTACTTAGGCCTGGGCATCAAATCTCCCGCCACCAGCTGGGGGGTACTGCTCCAGGAAGCTAGCTCCGTCACCGATGTTGCCAGCAATCCTCATAAGCTGATCCCCATCATCTTCGTGACGATCACAGTCCTTGCCTTTAACTTCTTAGGCGACGGAATCCGTGACGCTGCAGACCCGTACAAGTAAGGAGGTATTAAAATGAGCGAAGGAAACATTCTTGAAGTTAAAGACCTCCATGTTGACATTCATATGACGGAGGGCCTTCTGACTGCAGTCCGGGGCGTGAACTTCGAGATGAAAAAGGGCGAAACCTTAGGGCTGGTAGGAGAATCCGGCTGCGGCAAATCTCTGACCTGCAAGGCAATTCTGGGTATCAATGACAGAAAATGCGTACCCAGCGGACAGATTCTGTTTGATTCGGAAGGGCTGGGCAAGGTGGATCTTCTTTCACTGGATCCCAAAGGCCAGAACATCCGTTCCATCCGGGGCAAGGAAATCTCCATGATTTTCCAGGAGCCCATGGTAGCCTTTTCCCCGATGTATACCATCGGCAACCAGATCAATGAGGCCACAAGGCTTCATATTACAAAGGATAAAAAGAAATCCAAGGAAATCTCCATGGAGGTGATGCGCAAGGTAGGGATTGCCAACGTGGAAAAGCGCTACAATCAGTATCCTCATGAATTTTCCGGCGGAATGCTCCAGCGTGCCCTGATCGCCATGGCCCTGGTATGCAATCCCAAAATGCTGATTGCCGACGAGCCCACCACTGCCCTGGACGTAACCATCCAGGCACAGATTCTGGAGCTGATGAAGGAGCTTCAGAAAGACTTCAACATGGCAATTCTCTTCATCACCCATGACCTGGGTGTGGTAGCCAAAATGTGCGACCGGGTAGCAGTCATGTACCTGGGTAAAATCGTGGAAAGTGCGGAGGCTTCGGAGATTTATGCCAATCCTCAGCATCCTTACACAAGAGGACTGATCGGCTCCGTCCATAAAATCGGTTCCAGGAAGGAAGACCGGTTGTTCTCCATTGAAGGAACAGTCCCCCTGGCTATGAACCTGCCAAAGGCCTGCGGGTTCTACGACCGCTGCGACGTCCGCATTGAGGGCCTCTGCGACAAGGCGGAGCCTGAGCTGACGGAAATTGCCCCCGGTCACAAAATCGCCTGCTTTAACTGTCCTCACGAGGCCTGCAGGGCCCAGCGGGAAAAGGTTGAAGCTATGCTGAAGAAGGAGGCTGTCAAGAATGGATAAAGAAAATATCTTGGAAGTCAAGGGACTTCACAAGCGTTTCACCTCCAAGGGCGTTACGGTAAAGGCTGTGACCGACGTCAGCTTCAACGTGAAGCCCGGAGAGACTATCGGCATAGTGGGCGAGTCCGGCTGCGGCAAGACCACTCTTGGGCGCTGCATTGTCCGTGCCTATAGCGCCTCTGAGGGCGAGGTATTTTATCGCACAAAGAGCGGCGAGGAGCTGGACTTCTTAAAGGCGGACAAAAAGAAAATGAAGGAAATCCGCAAGGAAATTCAGATGATCTTTCAGGATCCGTACTCCTCTCTTGACCCGAGAATGACCGTCCTTGACATCATCAAAGAACCGTTAAGGGCAAATTACCCGAATATGTCCAAGGACGAAATGGATCAGAAGGCAAAGGCCATGGCAGAGAAGGTGGGCTTAAACCCCACATACCTGATGCGTTACCCCCACGCCTTTTCCGGCGGCCAAAGACAGCGTATCGGCATCGCCCGGGCACTGGTAATCGAGCCTCAGATCATCGTCTGCGACGAGGCCGTCTCGGCTCTGGATGTTTCCATTCAGGCCCAGGTCATTAACCTGCTGCGGGATCTGCAGAAGGAGCTGAAGCTGACATACCTTTTCATCAGCCATGACCTTTCGGTGGTGGAACATATTTCAGACAAGGTGGGCGTAATGTATCTGGGCCAGATGGTAGAATTTGCCCCGGCGGAGGAGCTGTTTGAGAAACCCAGGCACCCTTATACGGAAGCGCTGCTGTCTGCTGTGCCTGTAGCGGATCCCACAATACAGATGAACCGCATTCCCTTAAAGGGTGAAATTCCCAACCCGGCGAACCCGCCCAGCGGATGCTATTTCCACGAGAGATGCCATTACTGCATCGACAAGTGCAGGACAGACTCACCCAAACTGACTACGACACAGGACGGAAGAAGCTGTGCCTGCCACAGAGCCGATGAGCTCGGTCTGCGCGGCTTTACTTATGACGAAAACGCTAAGACACAGAAAGCGGGTAAATAGTTATATCAAAAACATCGCTGCGGGCACTGTGCTTGCAGCGATGTTCATCTACTAAGATATTGCGTTTTTTACTTTCGTTGATTATACTTTAAGTGACAACCCACACGCAACGGCAATACGCCCAAGTGATACACTGCAGCAAATATATGCACCCAGGGAGGGAAATGCCATGCTGATCGACAATTCGATAATCTATATTCCGGAATACAAGATAGAAATCGGCCGCCCGGACAAGAAGCTCTATTACTTTTTTGATTACGACGAGCGTTCCTATTCTATCAACATGGAGTTTCAGCACTTTCACCAGTTCTATGAAATCTGTGTCTTTCTGGACGAAAGCGCCGGCCATTTAATAGACGGCGTCTGGTATGACATGCGTTGCTGCGACATAGTAGCGCTGCGCCCCTCTCTGCTTCACAAGACCGTCTATCCGGAGGGTGATCCCAACAAGCGCCTGATAATCCAGTTTTCCATTCCGGCCACGATTTCCGCCCTCGAGGGCTGCATGAAATGTATCTGCAGCATATTTGAGGAAGAAATTCCCATCTACCGCTTTGAGGAGCCTTACAAAAGAGCCTTGATGGAAAAGCTGAACGATATTTATTATCTCTCCCAAAGCCCCAATGAACTGAGCGAGCTTTCCATACATAACAAATTTACAGAGTTTTTAAGCCTGATCTACCTGTACCGGGACAAAAACATATACTCCAACCACGCGGACTTCGACAATATCACCAACAAGGTCTACAGCATTACCGCATACATACACAGCCACTTTACGGACAATATCTCGCTGGAATCCGTGGCGCGGGAGTTTTTTATCAGCAGCTACTACCTCTCCCATCAGTTCAAGCGGATTACCGGCTTTACCCTGACGGACTATGTACAGCTGACCCGGGTGCGTAACGCTCAGACCCTGCTGCTCTCAACAGACAATTCCATTGCGGACATTGCTTTTCAGAGCGGGTTTTCCAGCTTTTCCCAGTTCAACAGGGCATTCAACAAATTTACCCATCAGGCCCCTTCCACGTTTCGAAAGAACACGAAAATTGCTTCTGTCCAGCCCCTGGCTTCCCAGTGACGCCAGGGAAGAGGTGAAGACATCTCCCATAACATATACAAATCCGTAACAGCATGCGGCAGGGGCCGGGCTCCGTCCGGAACCGAATCTGCATGAATCGTATCTTGACATCCTGCTTTTACGGGATTATGATGAAAAAACAGCTACATAAATGAGACTCAACGATAAAAGAAAAGGTGCGATTCAAATGAGCTTACTGACATTGTTTATCACTGCCGTGGGATTATCCATGGACGCGTTCGCCGTCTCCGTCTGCAAGGGGCTGGCCATGAAGAAACTTTCCCGGAAAAAGGCTGTAGTAATCGGCCTCTGGTTCGGAGGCTTTCAGGCACTGATGCCAGCCCTCGGTTATCTTCTTGGAAAACGTTTCGAACGCTATGTCACTGCCATAGACCACTGGATCGCCTTTGTGCTGCTGGCACTGATCGGCGCTAACATGATAAAGGAAGCACTGTCCGCGGAAGAAGAAAAAGCAGATGATTCCGTAGATATAAAGACCATGTTCCTGCTGGCGGTGGCCACCAGCATTGATGCCCTCGCCGTTGGCATCACTTATGCCTTCCTGCAGGTACGCATCGTTCCCGCCGTATCCTTCATCGGCATTATCACCCTGGTCCTGTCCGTCACCGGTGTCAAAATCGGCAACGCATTTGGTCTGAAATACAAGGCCAGAGCGGAAATATTCGGCGGCGTGATCCTTATTGTCATGGGATGGAAAATCCTGCTGGAGCACATGGGACTGCTGAACTGGCTGCCTCTCTGACGGAGTTCTCACACAACAGACCGCTTTGTCCTGCGCGCCGCGGAGCAGCCTGTGCGTGATGCTCTTCTAGTCCTCCAGGCGCCGCAGCTCCGTATAGGCCAACAGCAGCGGCCCTACACCCTTGGCGTCATTCTCTACCACCGGCTCAGACATATAATATCCAAAGCTGCCGTCCCTGCGGGGATTATTCTCCGGCCCCAGACCCGCCACCAGGCAGATGCCGCCCAGATTTAATGCTCCGTCCGTCTCCTTCAAATATCTGTCGCAGATACCCTGAAAGGCCTTGATACCATATTGTCTGTACTCTTCCGGCAGGAATCCCAGCCGTACTCCCTTGAGCAAAGAATAAGACATAATAGCGCTTCCGCTGGTTTCCAGATAATTAGGTCCTTTACCGGCCAGTGCAGGAAGCTGATACCACATGCCGCTCTCATCCTGAAATCTCAGCATATCATCCATCAGCCGTATAAACACCTGCTTTAAGTTCTCATATTCCGCCCTGTACTCTTCCCCCGGCTCACACTTTGCAAGGGTATCCAGAAGCGCCATGGAATACCAGCCCAAAGCACGCAGCCAGAAATTCCCTGACAGCCCCGTCTCCTTATCACACCAGAACACCTTTCGGGAAGCGTCATAACCGTGATAATAGAGCCCGGTCTTTTCGTCCCGCATATATTTCACCACATTGGCAAACTGTGCGAAAATGTCCCCATAGTTCTCTTTATGGTGGAACCGGGTCTCGTACTCCATGTAAAAGGGCTGGCCCATATACATACCGTCCAGCCACACCTGGTTCGGGTAGATCTGTTTATGCCAGAAATTTCCCTCGGCCGTTCTGGGCTGTGTCTGCACCTGGCCATAGATCAATTCAATGGCCTTACGGTACTTTTCTTTGCCATTGATTTCATACAGGGCAAACAGCGTCTTCCCGGCATTTACATTGTCAATATTGTATTCCTCCGGATCATAGCCGGTAATGGAACCGTCTTCACTTACCCTGTGGTCAATGAAAGCATCGGCAAACTCATAATACCGCTTCTCCCCCGTGGCCCGGTAAGTCTCCAGCAGCGCCAGAATCATACAGCCGTCAATATAATTCCAGCCTCCCGCCTTGCCGGCCAATGCTTTCTCTATATTCCACGCCGGAACATCCAGAGTACTCTTCTCAATCAGTTCATCTATATATCTCTCAAAAATTGGCATCTGCATGGGTGTTTCATCCTCCGTAGCACATATACCGGCCACCGTCCGGTCTTCCTAATCTGATATAATGATATTTTACCCTGTTTCCGCTCTGCCGTCAACAAAGCCCAAACAGAAAAGTCATAAATGTGGTTTCCGATTCTACTGTATCTCACCCGAAACGATATGTGTTATTATCCAAAATAATTGCATAGATAAGGAGTACAGATTTACAACCCATACTCCTTATCGTGCTCTTTGCAATCTCAGACATATTTTATTTACTTTCGAAAATGTAAGAATCATCCGAAATTACTTCAACATCATCTAAATCACCCTCCAAACATTCTTCTGTTACCATATTTTCCATA
>CANPOY010000037.1 GCA_947575805.1 uncultured Lachnospiraceae bacterium | reverse complement strand
GGGTCTTTGCCCTATTGGAATCAAGATTTTGAACTTGTTTCGCAATTACCTATTATGTCATGTATTGGTGTTTGCAAAACGTCAGAGCCCGCATATACGGGTTTTCTGTGCTGCAGCGCTATGTCTCAAGTATGGAGGACAGGTCCATGCCGGACATTCCTGCCATACCGGATAAAATATCCATAGGATTATCTGTGCCGTCTCCGAATCCGTCGGGGAACATATCCTTCATCATTTCCGCCATTTCCATGATTTCCTTCATTTTCCCCATGCTTTGCAGCATATTTTTCATGCCCTCGATGCGGGAATATTCGGCGGGACTGCTGTAAGGGAGCAATTCATCCAGCAGCTCAATGGTATCGGAATTGTCGCCGGAGAAAAAGTCTGCGGAAAGACGCCTGCCGTCGCCGATTCGTGCCCGGGGACTGCCAAGAAGGGACGCGGCGTACTGAAACTCCAGAAACTTGATATAAACCGCGAACATACCCTGCTGTGAAGGGGGAATCCAGGACATCAGTACTTTCAGCATTTGAATTTTGTTGGTGGTAAAGCGTGAATCAAATGCCGTAACCGGGCTTGTTCCCTTTTCCTCCATTGTTCCTACCGCCTTTCCGGAAGTCTGCTTTACTTCTATCCTATGTAATCCCGGGCATGCTTAGTACATGAAAAACAGGCTCCCGAAGGAGCCTGCTTTTCGGGACTCAGTCGGCCTGACAGCCGAAGCCGGTCTGACGACCGGGGGCAGCCGTCAGAGCATCAGGCGGCCTGTGGCCGCCTGGCAGACTAGCATCCGCAGCCGTTGTTGCATCCGCAGCCGTTATTGCATCCGCAGCTGTTGCCGCTTCCGCAGAAGCAGGAGAGCAGCAGGATCCAGATGATCCACTCACAGCATCCGCCGTTGCCGCCAAACAGGCTGCCGCAGCCATTGTTGCAGCCGCAGTTGTTGTTGCACCCGCAGCCATTGCCGCCGAACAGTCCGCCGCCGTTGCCGCCGCAGAAGAACAGGAGCAGGAGAATCCAGATACAGCTGTTGCCTCCAAACCCGTTGTTATTCTGTGCACACCCGCAGGAATCGTTGCATCCGCAGTTGGTAGCAGTCAAATCGCTCATTGCTATTGCCTCCAAAGTTTTTTTATGCTTTATTGTATGCGCTCCGGCCTGTCAATGTTTCCTCAAAAACTGACTTGCATTAATTTCTATATGTAGTACAATAGAAGGAAGAGAAATCATACATAAAGGGTTTGCTATGACACAGAAGGATTATACGGTGGAGGGCAGGCAGTTTCGAACCGGAACCGATTATGCCCGGGCACTGCGTGATAAAAGGACGATAGACGAGCTGCGGAGCAAGACCAATATGGAGAATCGCGCGGCTCTGCAAAAACTGAAAAGCGAGCTGGAGGAGGGCAGGTATCCGTTTTGCACCCTGCTGGGTGATGATTTTAAGGAAGAAGTGGAGGAAGCCCTGCAGCGCTTGGAGCGCACTTCCAAAATGGGAAAAAAAGGCAGAAAGTCCGGATCGGTGAGGGCAAAAAGCTCAGAAAGCAGCAGGAAAGCTGCCGACAGGCGGCCGGGCAGGGGGACGGCCGGGACAACGCCCGGTTCGGCCAAACTGGATGCCATTGTGCAGGAGGAGCTGAAACGGCAGGAAAAACGCAGAAAGCTTACCATCCTGGCCTGCAGCATCGTGGCGGCAGGGTGTCTCGGATATTTCGGCGTGTATTCCTGGCAGAATTACAGGACAGGCAGCAATTATGAAAAACTCAGCGACATGAAGGGCAGTAAGCCTGTGGTGGATAATGTTTCGCCGGTAAAGCCCCTGTATACGCTGGACGGGGAGCAGGAAGAGAAGGAAGTATTGGATGAATATAAGAATTTATTAATTAAGTATAAAAAGCTAATCGGATGGCTGACTTTTGACGATAAATCTATAGGCGGAGAGTCGGGTTTTCCTGTGATGCAGACGGTTGACAACGAATACTACCTCAGGCATAATATGGATCAGGAGAGTGACAAGAACGGTACGATCTTTATGGATAAGGACTGCGATGTCTTAAAGCCCAGCACGAATTTTATTGTATACGGGCACCATATGAAGAGCGGCAAAATGTTCGGAAAGCTGGATCTGTATGAGGATCAGGAATATTGTGAGAAGCATCCGTATATCAAATTCGATACGATTTATGAAAAAGGTACTTTTGAAGTAATGTACGTTTTCCGCTCCAGGGTGTATAATGAAGATGAGATTGTTTTTAAGTACTATCAGTTTATTGACGCGAACACGGAGCAGGAGTTTAATTCTTATATGGAAGAAATGGCTTCCATGTCCCTGTATGATACGGGGGTGACGGCGCAGTTCGGTGATCAGCTGCTGACGCTTTCCACCTGTGACTATCAGGAGAAGAACGGACGGTTCGTAGTAGTGGCAAAGAAGATAAAGGAGTAAGGGCAATGGCTGACGTGGTAAAGAATGCAAAGAAGAAGTCCGGAAGAAGATTGAAAAGATCGGTCCGCAAAACACTGGGGGCTCTGTTTTTAGTTTCGGCACTGGTGGTAGCGGCGATTCCGACAGAGGGGTTGGGAAGGGAGGTACAGGCGTATACCTCTTCTGCCCAGGACACATCCTATAAGTCCAGTTTGACCTGGGATGATTTAACAAGTAAGGGTGCGACTTCCAAGATTCCCCTTGTGCCGGCGGGCTACGAAGATATATACAGTGATGAGGACGGAATTTTTTATTTTGCATGGTACAATAACGAGGCTATTATTTTAGGCTATACGGGAAAGGAACTGACAGGGGGCGCTCTGACAATTCCGGATACGGTGAACGCTTACGCGCAGATGTCTGCAAATGCGGGGCAGACTACCGGATTTGTGGCCATCAGCAGAAACCGTGAGGTACTGTACTACAAGTCTTCGGATTACAGTGTTCTGACGGAAACTAAAAAGGTGCAGGCAAAGGATCCTGCCGGTAATCCGTTATTTGATGATGGAAATCCGGTCATGGTCGAAAAGACTGTGTTTAAGGAATTTCGGCTTCCCGCATTTGATTTTTGCTCCAGAGAGAATTCGGCGTGGAAAGCGGATGAAGTGACTGCGGCATATCTGGCAGACAATTTTTATTACAGATATGAAATGCCCAAGGATGCCGACGGGAATCCGACAGAGAATTATGTCGATGCCACGGACCTTTATTACGAGGATGCCGACGGAGATCTGATCCTGCATGACGATTACGAAGCGATCATATCCCGTATCGGTGTTTTCCAGGGGAATGACGGTAATTTTTATAAGAAGAGCGGCTCGGAAACAAGTCACCAGTGGATCTGCAATCAGCCGGTAAGGTACATAGGAAATCAGTATCTGGTGGATAAGGTGGATAGTTCAAGCCCTTCCGCAGATGTGCGGGTAGTACAGACAAAAGCGGTTGCTACTGACGGCAGCGGCAAGGCATTTGTAAACGAGGATCCGCTGCAGGGTGTATTTAATAATAAGGGAAATATTACTACCCTGACGGTGGGAAACCGACTGGTAGGGATAGGAAATTATGCTTTTAATAACTGCGGAGGCCTGACGTCGATTAAGCTGGGGAACGGTCTGGAGGAAATCGGGCATGACGCTTTTGCTTACTGTGATACTCTGTATCTGGTAGATATTCCTTATAACTGTAATCTGACCCACATTTATGATTGTGCTTTTGCCTATTCAGGCCTGAACACTTTTGCCCTGCCCCAGCCTGTGCAGTATATCTGTGATTCTGCCTTTGAGGGCTGTACAAAGCTGGTGGAAATCAATCTGGCTAATATAGACCTGGAGTATACCAAGCAGCAGACATTTAAAAACGAGACCACAGGGCTGGATGATGCGTCGGAGCCCCGTCTGTCCCAGATAGGCTGTTCTGCATTCAAGGGCTGCAGTTCCTTGAAGGAAGTTACGTTCCCGACAAAGATGTCTAAACCCATCCATCTGGATAATTTCCAGGGCTGCAGCCTGCTGGCCCGCATTACAATGCTGGGAACCGGCGCCGGGTTTACGGGACACGGAACGCCCGGTACAGACCCCAGCTATTCCGTAGATGATTTTATGGCGGAGGGAAATGTTTCACCGGATATATATTTTGAGTCGTATGGATCGTCCCAGACCCATACCTTTACGCAGGATAATGCCCTTGCCTTTAAATATTTGGATGATAAGCAGCAATATGAGAAGATCATTATCAAAAACGGGCAGAAGCTCACTTATCAGGTGGACGATAATAGTAATCTGATTTATTTCGGTATGACGGGACCGGTAGACGAGGTGGAGATCCCTGCCCAGATCGGACCGAAGAGTATCGCTGCGCTGGGGGAGAGAAGCTTTGCAGATACCTGTTATCTGAATAAGATTATCATCCCTGCCACGGTAAGCAGCATAGGAGCAGAGGCCTTTAAGGGCTGCCATAATTTACGGCATGTCATCTTTAACGATGCCAGTGCTGTAACTGCCATTGGTACGGAAGCTTTCCGTACCCAGGTGATGTGCGTGGAGCATCATGGAGATGCGGGTATTTCGAATACGCCTGCACCTTCCCTGACATTCACGGGTACCATTGCAACGGACGGCGGAGCAGGAAGTATCACGGCACCCTTTGCCTATGCAATGAATATGGACGGAGAGGGCGCCGACAACAAAATCAGCAACGACAGCCAGTCGCCCACCTATATTACCTATTACAGTGGCTGGCCCTCCCTGCTGGAGGTAACCTATAACAGGGAGACAGGCAAGAGCCAGCTGGAAGATTATCCCAGCATAACGGATCTGCAGAGCAAGTATACGGTGTCTTCCTATCCTTTCATGAACAATGATTATGTGGAGGCTGTGACTACGGCGCTGAAGGTTTACTATGGCGGCACCGGCGGCAGCGGCGGGGATCCTACGGAAGAGGTGACCGGTTATGCAGAGGCGCTTTATAATGCAGTGCAGAATATTGTCCTGCCCCGGGGAATTGAAAGTATCAAGCCGGAACTGTTTGTAAAGAAGGAGAAGGCGGATTCTGCCGCACATCCCGATAAGCTGAAGACTCTTACGGCATTTGGCTTGACGGAAGTGGGGGACGGGGCATTTAAGGGCTTCCAGACCTTGAGCAGCGTAAATCTGGCAGACAGCACCACTCAGATAGGCTCTTATGTGTTTGACGATTGTAAAAAGCTTTCATCGGCTACCTTGCCTATGACCTTGAGAAATATCGGAATGCGTCCTTTCAAGGGATGTGAGAGTCTGACAAACGTCAGCTTTTCCGGCAATCCCAGATTTGTAATCGCCGACGATATTATCTATGAGACAGTAGAAGGGGACAACAGTAAGAGAATCGCGGTAGTGGAGTGCCTGGAAAAGAGGACGAGATCCGTGACCAAGACGGAGCTTGCGGGAATTCAGAGTTTATACCGAGAGGCATTCATGGGTTCCAAGATCCTGAATGTGGATTTGAGTTCCTCTTATATTACCAGTGTACCGGAATTTGCCTTTGCCTACACTCCCGAACTATCTTCCGTGACCCTGCCAAGCACGGTGGATGATGTAAGGGCAAATGCTTTTAAGAACAGCGGCCTGGCCGAATTGACGGTTCCGGGGTCAAATACTCAGTTTGACGATCTGGCTTTGGGCGATGACATTTATGACGGCGTTTCACCGGATGCGGATAAGTTCTGGCAGACAACCCATGCTTACAAATCGGAGCAGGAGGCTGCCGACGCCGGCGTGGGAGTCTGGACGCAGGAGAGTGCTTACGGAAATCCTCATATAAAGGGCGGCAAATCTGATGCCGTAAATACGGATTCATTGGTAATATATTGCGAGAAGGACAGTTGGGCAGACAAATTTGCTGAAAGAAAAGGAATCGAGACCTCGAATGATTACGATAAGACCTATGTGGTCAATTTCTTTGACGAAGACGGTGTAACAAAGCTGACCGAGACACAGACCGTGCGCAGGAACGAAGCGGCGGCGGCACCGGATATGACGGGGAAGACAAACGCCAGCGGGCAGGTGTTTGTCAAGTGGGTTTCCGTGCCTGCAGCCGATCCGGACTGTATTGTAGCGGATACGAATTTCAGCGCTAATTACGGGGATCCCACGGTAGAGTATTGTACCATTACCTTCTGGCAGGATTTTACGCGCGGGGAGGCCTTCGGTACGGCGCAGGTGAAAAAGGGTACTACAAAGGAAGAGCTGGAGGCATCGGGGCAGATTCCCAAGGAAAAGGCGGAAGCGTATGCGGCTTCTATCCACAGGAAGTTTGTGGGGTGGGTAGGCATGCCCGATGTGATCAATGAGGATGCCAATCCCTACGGGCAGTATGATACCCTTATGTGGACGGTGAATTATGTGGATAAGGATGAACCGGATAAGATACTTTACACCCAGCAGGTGCCTGACGGAGGGGATGCTCCTGACCTGCCGGCGGTAAAGGAGGGGTATGATTTTGACGGCTGGTTGGATCCCTTGACCAATATCACCAAGGACACGACTATCCGGGGCCTGTTTTTGAAGAGCTCCCTGACAATAAGGCATACGGTAACCTTCTATGACTATGACGGTAAGAAGTATAAGGAACAGCAGGTGCCTGACGGAGAGGATGCCGTGGAACCTGCCCCTCCCACAAGAGAGGGCTACACCTTCAAAGGCTGGGTGCCGGCGGAAAAGCTGCTTAAGGTTACCGCGGATGTGGATGTAACGGCTACTTACGAGAAGTCCTCCGGCAGTGGCGGAGGCAACGGAACCACCAGCGGCAATGGCTCGAATAATAACAATAATAACAACAATAATAATGGCAATAATGGAACTACCAGTGGCAACGGAACCACCAGCGGTAACGGAACCACCAGCGGCAACGGAACTACCAGCGGCAACGGCGCCATGTATATCCTGACCGTGAAAAACGGTTCCGGTTCCGGGAGTTATCCGGTGGGATCCCAGCCGGTGATCATCGCCAATGACCCGGCAGCCGGATATGAATTCAGCCATTGGACGATTGCGCCCGCTAACACCAAGATTGCCAGCACCGTTCTGTCTGCATCGATTATTACCATGCCGGCGTCCAACGTGACGGTGACGGCAAATTATAAGGTAAAGAGCGGCGGTTCAGGTTCGGGCGGCAGTTCCTCTTCCAACGGTACTAATAGGCCCAATAATCCCGGAACGGTGACCAACGGCGGCACCACAGTGGTAATCGACAAGAACGGTCTGTCCAATACGGGAGTCGTATCGGCGGTGGTGAACGGTTCCTCCGACAACTTTACCATTAAGATTTCCGAGAGCGCAGAGGCTACGGAGGCTGTGCTGAGAGCGCTGGTTGCAGAATACGGAAATGATCTGAGCAATATTAAATACTTCCCGATGGACATATCCCTTTATGATTCCACGGGGACGACCAAGATCACGGATACCACGGGGCTCAGGATCAGCATTACCCTGCCGCTGCCGGATTCCCTGATTCCTTACGCGGGGAATAACAAGGTTGCAGGTGTGGTAAATGACAGACTGGATAAGCTTTCACCCAGGTTTACCACCATTGACGGCGTATCCTGCGTGACGTTTACGGCGGAGCACTTCTCGCCATATACGATCTATGTGGATACCTCCAGGCTGTCGGACGGAACAGTGGTTGACAATACACCGAAAACAGGAGACGGAATTCATCCCAAGTGGTTCCTGGCTATCGGCCTGGCATCTCTGTCCTTCGTGATGTTCATGAAGAAGGACACGAAAAAGAAGGAAAAGGTTAAGGCTCGCGCCTGAAACAAACGTATAAAAAAGGAAGACATATGAGAAAGAGAAAAAGACCTTTTGGCGTCCTGCTCATTGTAGTAGCCCTGATCATTATGGCACTTCCCGTTTCGGAGGCAGATGCGGCGTCGTCTGCTTCCGCTTTTGTCATAGAGGGAGGCACATTATTGCGGTATCGAGGCACGGAGAAAAACGTGTCTGTTCCCGATACCGTGGAAGTCATCGGGGCCAGTGCCTTTGAGGACAAGACAGAGGTGGAGCAGGTGGTATTGCCGGACTCCGTGGAGAGAATTGAATCCTATGCCTTTTGGGGCTGTGACAATCTGCATACGATAGTGCTGGGCAAGGGGCTGAACGGTATCGGTGACTATGCCTTTGCGGGATGCGGCGGGCTGAAGCAGATGACGATTCCGGAGAATGTGACATCTATCGGTGTGCAGGCTTTCGGAGACTGTGTGAATATGACGGACATCTACATCCCGGCACAGACCAGATCCATTCATGAGAGTGCCTTTGACGGGTGTGCCAGGCTTGTCATTCGCTGTGATGAGGGAACGGCGGCGGACACATATGCTCAGGCATTTTACGAGAGACAGAAGGAAATGGCGGAGTATGAGGATGTGCCCAATTATCAGCCCGGGGGGAATGCCTCCGGTGAAGTAACGGACACCCCGGCGCCGGAGCAGACACCGGATCCGGCACCCACACCGGATCCTACCCCTGCGCCCACACCCACCCCCGCTCCTGCGCAGGAGATCGGCAGCACTAATATTGTGGGCAATCAGGCGGTGGTATTCATCAATGCCGGGTCAATGAATGTCCTGGAACCTACGCCTGTGCCGCAAGAGGTTCCGGAGGAATCTTTGCCCTCTGTACTGACAAATGTGGCGGAACTGATGGGGAACCTGCTGGCGGTGGGGCCGGTGTCCGGTATTCCGAAGTATACGGTGGTGGACGGGCGGATCGTGGCGGATCAGGCCTTTTACAGAAACGATTCCCTGGAGGAGGTCTCCTTAAAGGAGGGCATTACGGAGATCGGCCAGTTTTCCTATGCCAGAAGCAGCTTAAAGGAGATCGAGATTCCCGAGGGCGTGACGAATATTTGTTATGGCGCTTTTTATCACTGCGATGATCTGACAAAAGTAACTTTGCCTGATACCGTGATGAACGTGGAGCCCAAAGCCTTTGAGTATACGGCCATGATGGAGAATTTTAAAAACGACGGCACGGATTTCCTGGTAAACGGCGGTGTCCTGCTTGCATACAACGGCAGTGGCAGCCAGGTCTTTGTCCCCGGCGGAATTCGGGTTATTGCCGCCGAGGCTTTTGCAGGCCATACGGAAATAGAGAGCGTCAGGCTGCCGGACACTGTCCTTGTAGTGGGAGAAGCGGCTTTTGAGGGATGTACGGGGCTGCGCCAGGTGAACCTGGGAGCAGGAGTAGAGCAGATCAGGGATAGGGTCTTTGCGGGCTGCAGCAGCCTGGAGACCGTAAAGGTGCCCGCTTCCCTGCAGACGGAAGGAGTATTCAGCTTTGGCGATGCCCAGGTGATCTACGACGGAAGCCGTCCGGAGAAGACCTATGATGTGTCAGCAACCAGGCTTTCCAATGAACAGTACAGGGACGTGGATCAGGAGCAGTCCGGGCCGGGTGTAACCGTGGTGGGAGCAAGTCCATCTACGGCACGGCTGGAGGGTGCGGCCAGAAGCTATATTTTGAGTGTGGAGCAGGTGGCAGACTTGTCAGAGATGGAGGCCGCCTGGAGGCGGGCCATGAACAGTGAGCTGCCGGTGAATATGACGGTGTATGACCTGCAGCTTACCGATAACAGCGGGATACCGCTGACGAAGCTGGGCCATAGCGGTTTGAATGTGGTGCTTCCCCTTCCGGAAGCCCTTTGCGGACAGGAGCTGAAAATGGTGACTACGGACCGCAACGGGCAGCTGGAAGTAATCGGTGTGGAAAAGGTAATACTGGAGGGGACGGAGTGTTTTCGGTTCCGCACCACGCATCTGTCTCTGTTTGCGGTTTACGGGGTGGGCCCGTCGGATTCGGAAATCAGAGAGGTGAATGTCTACAGGAGCAGTATGAGCGCCGGGCCCGGCGGCATAAAAGAGGGCATTAGTCCTGCTGCCCTCCTGAAGTATCTGATCGGGGCGGCCGTGCTGGTTCTGGGACTTGTGTTGTCTCTGAAGGGAGTAAGACGTGCCGTGAGGCATTTATGATTGTAAAACCCTTGCCATTTAATCGTGGCAGGGGTTTTCTTACGTATGGTAAATATGAGAGATGAGCGCATATAAAACGGTGAGGCAGCCGCATTTGCTTACAGAGAGACCTGCTCCATATGAACGTTGAGGAATTCCGGGCATAGAATATCAGTAAATGATATGCCGGGGCGTTTCATTTTATGCAGCGGGTGAAGAAACAAATTGAATTTTTCTCTGGGAACGGATTGGCAGACGGTGAAGGGATTATGATTGCCGTGCTTGATTCCGGAGTGGGCAGGCATCCGGATCTGGCGGGGAAAATACGGGGATTCCGTGATTTTGTGGGGGAGCGGGATCTGCCGTATGACGATAACGGGCACGGTACCCACGTGTGCGGCATCCTTTGCGGGAGCGGAGCCCTTTCCGGCGGTAAGTACCGGGGAATGGCGCCGGGAGCCGGGCTTGTCGTCGGGAAGGTGCTGGATAAAAACGGGGACGGGTCTACTGAGGCCATGCTGACCGGGCTGGACTGGATTCTGGAAGTACGTGAGAGATACCGGATTCGTGTTCTGAATATTTCCGTAGGGATCGGGGAGCTGCAGGAGAAGACGAAAGAGCAGGCTCTTCGGGAGAAGGTGGAGCAGGTGTGGGACAGCGGAATACTGGTGGTTTGTGCAGCGGGAAACAAGGGTCCGGGGGACGGAAGCATTTCCGCTGTGGGGGGCAGCGGAAAGGTGGTCACGGTAGGCTGTTATGACGTGGATTACAGGAGGGACGACCCGGGACGCTGCGCGGCTTATTCCGGCAGGGGCGAAAGAAACAGCAGTCTCAGAAAGCCGGACATAGTGGCGCCGGGCACTGATATTATATCCTGCAATGTGAATTATCATAAAAGGAATCCGTATATCCCGAAATGCGGGACTTCCATGGCGACGCCTATTGTATCCGGGGCGGCGGCGCTGGCTTTTTGGCGCAATCCGTGGATGTCCAACGAGGAGTGCAGACAGCGGCTGCTGTATACGGCGACAGACCTGCATCTGCCCTGGAATCAGCAGGGCTGGGGGATGGTGAATATCAGGCGGCTGTTGAGCTGAGCTGCAGAGGCGAAAAGCCATGTGACTTTTAAGGCGGCCGCAGCCAAAAATACGAAAGGAGTTGACATGTCTCGTATAATTGTATACAATCATACAAGATGCAGCGGGAGCGTGGCAATTTTTGAAATTATCTTTATCTGCTCTCCGCGGAAAGGTGAGGTGCAGACAATGAGAGATACTTCGACATTTCAGAACCGTCCCATCACAATGAACCAGAAAAACAATCTTCTGGAAATAGAAGAGCATATGTATATTTTGGACGATGTGGAGAAACCAAATGTGTTCCGAAATATGTTCCCCTATTCGGAAATACCGAAAATTCCTTTTAATGACAGGATTGTGCCCCACAATATGCCGAAAAATATCTGGATTACAGACACAACCTTCCGTGACGGACAGCAGTCAAGAGCGCCTTATTCCACGGAGCAGATTGTCACTGTTTTTGATTATTTACATAAGCTGGGCGGTCCTGAGGGAATGATACGTGCCAGCGAATTTTTCTTATACAGCAAGAAGGACAGGGACGCCGTATATAAGTGTATGGAAAGAGGCTACGAGTTCCCTGAGGTTACCAGCTGGATACGGGCCAGCAAGGAGGATTTTAAGCTGGTAAAGCAGATTGGAATGAAGGAGACGGGAATCCTTGTCAGCTGTTCCGATTACCATATTTTCCTGAAACTGAAGATGACCAGACGGCAGGCTATGGACCACTATTTGAGTGTCATTAAGGAATGCCTGGAGGAGGGGATCAGCCCCCGCTGTCACCTGGAGGACATTACCAGAGCCGATATTTACGGATATGTGGTTCCTTTCTGCCTGGAGCTGATGAAGCTGATGGAGGAGTACGGGATTCCGATCAAGATCAGGGCCTGCGATACCATGGGATATGGGGTGAACTTCCCGGGAGCCGTTATTCCCCGAAGCGTCCAGGGCATTATTTATGCCCTTCACACTCATGCGGGGGTGCCCCATGAGTTGATTGAATGGCATGGGCATAACGATTTCTATAAGGCGGTGAGTAATTCCACTACCGCCTGGCTCTATGGCTGTTCCGGTGTCAATACGTCATTGTTTGGCATCGGAGAGAGGACGGGCAACACGCCGCTGGAGGCCATGGTGTTTGAGTACGCTCAGCTGAAAGGAGACCTGAACGGCATGGATACCACGGTGATTACCGAGCTGGCGGAGTATTATGAGAGGGAAATCGGTTATCAGATTCCTCCCAGGACACCCTTTGTGGGGAAGAACTTTAATGTGACCAGGGCAGGTATTCACGCGGACGGGCTATTGAAAAACGAAGAAATCTATAATATATTTGATACGGACAAATTCTTAAATAGGCCTGTGCTCTGCGCCGTATCCAATACATCGGGACTGGCGGGCATCGCTCACTGGATCAACACTTACTATCAGCTGAAGGGCGACTGCCAGGTACAGAAGAATTCCGAGCTTGTGGCGGAAATCAAGAAATGGGTGGATCAGGAGTATGCAGACGGGCGTGTGACAGTCATGACCGACGAGGAGATAGTCGCTTGTGTCAATCGTGTCTGTCTGGAAAAGGGCATAACAATAGAAAATGCTTGATGAGGACGGAGAGGAAATGGGCAGTTATGATGTGAAGCAGGAAGTCACGGACAAGTACTCCCTGCGGGGGAGGGTTTTTGACAAGCTGAGAGAGGATATTCTCAGCGGGAAATACGAGGAGCGCGAGGAACTGAAGGAGGTGGCAATCGGTGAGGAGCTTGGAGTCAGCCGTACTCCGGTGAGAGAAGCTTTCAGACAGCTGGAACTGGAAGGGCTGATTCAGATCATTCCCAATAAGGGGGCTTATGTCACCGGTATCACGGAGAAGGACGTCAAGGATATATACATGATCCGTTCCCATTTGGAAGGGCTTTGCGCCCGCTGGGCCACGGAGCATATTACGAAGGAACAGATGGATGAGATGGAGGAGAATGTCTATCTTGGGGAGTACCATGCAGGAAAGGGACATCTGGAGCAGATGGCGGAGTTGGACAACCGCTTCCATGACATTATGTACGAGGCCTGTGACAGCAAGATGCTGGAGCATCAGCTGAAGGCCTTCCACCAGTATGTACTGCGGGTGAGAAAAAAGACTCTGGCCAATGCCAACAGAGGACCGAAGTCCAATGAAGAGCATAAGAAAATCATGGAGGCGATCAAGGCGGGGAATGCGGATCTGGCCGAGCAGCTGGCCCACAGGCATATGATCAATGCCTATGAGAACATGGTACAAAACGGATTGCATGAGGTTTATAAGCAGCACGAAGTGTGAGAGAGGAAAAACGGAAAGGAAGGGTGAAGTAATGGAAAAAATTAAGATGAGTACTCCGCTTGTGGAGATGGATGGGGACGAGATGACCAGGATTCTCTGGAAGATGATAAAGGATGAGCTGTTATTGCCCTATATTGATCTGAATACAGAGTACTATGACCTGGGTCTGGAAAACCGCAATGCCACTGACGATAAGGTGACGGTGGAATCCGCCAATGCCACTTTAAAATACGGCGTGGCAGTCAAGTGCGCAACCATCACTCCCAACGGCGCCCGTATGAAAGAATATAATCTGAAGGAAATGTGGAAGAGCCCTAACGGAACAATCCGCGCGATTCTGGACGGAACCGTATTCCGGGCGCCCATATTGGTGAAGGGTATTGTGCCTTATGTGAAGAACTGGACGAAGCCCATCACCATTGCCCGTCATGCTTACGGCGATGTATATAAGAATACGGAAATCAGAGTGCCGGACGCGGGTAAGGCCGAGCTGGTATTTACCGGGGCCGACGGCACGGAAATCAGGGAGACCATCCATAATTTTGACGGAGCGGGGATCCTGCAGGGGATTCATAATACGGAAAAGTCCATTTCCAGCTTTGCCCGGGCGTGTTTTGGCTATGCCGTCGACACCAGGCAGGATTTATGGTTTTCCACCAAGGATACCATTTCCAAAAAGTACGACCATACCTTTAAGGATATTTTCCAGGAAATTTATGATAACGAGTTCAAGCAGAAGTTTGAGCAGCTTGGCATCGAATATTTTTATACCCTAATTGATGATGCGGTGGCAAGGGTGATTCGTTCGGAAGGCGGATTTATCTGGGCCTGCAAGAATTATGACGGTGACGTAATGTCTGACATGGTGGCAACTGCCTATGGGGATCTCTCGATGATGACCTCTGTACTGGTGTCTCCCAACGGCGTGTATGAGTACGAGGCGGCTCACGGAACGGTACAGCGTCATTATTACAAACATCTGAAGGGGGAGGAGACCTCTACAAATGGGATTGCTACGATCTTTGCCTGGACCGGGGCGCTAAGGAAGCGGGGAGAGCTGGACGGCAACAGCGAGCTCCAGGCTTTTGCGGATAAGCTGGAAAGGGCCTGCATTAAGACGGTGGAGGACGGGAAAATGACGAAGAGCCTTTCTCTGATTTCGTCCTGTGAGAATCCGGTTATTTTAAACAGCCTGGATTTTATCCGTGCCATTCGTGACACTCTTGAAGGGCTTCTGTAGCAATATTGCACAATCCATTGACATTTTGATGCAACCTGATATGATAGGATTATGGAGAATGGATAGCAATGGAAGAGAAGGAAATTTCACAGGCCGTCATCGGACGGCTGCCCCGTTACTTCAGGTATCTGGAAGAGTTGAAGGACGGGGGTGTGGAGAGAATATCATCTCAGGATCTGAGCGGGCTTATGCAGGTTACGGCATCCCAGATCAGGCAGGATCTGAATAATTTCGGCGGTTTCGGGCAGCAGGGGTATGGATACAATGTGGAATATCTCTATGACGAGATCGGCAAAATACTGGGACTGAACAGGAAGCATAATTTTATCATTGTGGGAGCCGGCAATCTGGGGCGCGCGTTGGGGAATTATCTGAATTTTGAACGGCGGGGCTTTATTTTCAAGGGTATGTTTGACCGGAACCCCGATTTTGTGGGGGAGCGGGTCAGAGGCGTTGAGGTGATGCCCATGGAGGAGCTGGACTCCTTTGTGCGGGAGAATGACATCGACATTGCCGTGCTGACGATCCCCAAGGCCGGAGCCAGGGAAGTGGCAGAGCAGCTGGTGAAAAACGGAATCAGAGGCATCTGGAATTTTGCCCATGTGGATCTGAACGTTCCGGAGGGAATACAGGTGGAGAACGTACACCTTTCCGACAGTCTGATGAAGCTGTCATATAATATCGATCGCTATGAGAAGGGAATTGATACGCGTGTTGAGGGCGAGAGAGAGGAATAGTCTATGAAAGAAGAGTTTTCGAAAGCGCTTCAGGGGAAAAAGATTCCGATTCTCACGCTGGATAACAAGTGGTACCGCCTGTTGGATGACGATGCCAGGAAAAGAGTGGCGGAGACGGAGAGCCGGCTGAATGACCTGCTGAAAAGGCAGGGTAAGCTGAACACGGAGACGAAGGACATTAAGAAAATGAAGAAGAAGCTGATGGGCGAGATCGTGTCCATGGCTGATCAGGTGGAGCAGGGCAACACCGGGATGGATAAGAAGCTGGAGCAGCATAGGAAGCTGGTGGAGGAGTGCAATGAGCGCCTTGAGGAGTATCAGGATGAGCTGATGGATCTGCCCCGGGAGATCGATCGCGTTAATTTTGAGCTGATGCTTACCACCATGGACTGCTGTTATGCCGTCATGCAGGACAACACGGAAAAGATTGATGAGATCTCAAAGTGGGTGGAAGAAGTCCGCGTCGAGTTAAAGAAGCAGCTGGTCAGGAAGCAGATGATGGAACAGAGAAACCATGCTATCTATTCATATATGCACGATGTCTTTGGCGCTGAGGTGCTGGAGCTTTTTGACCTGACATATGATCCGGAGGAACAACATCCGAAGTAAAAGACTGTTGCGGGAGCGGCAGTCTTTTGGTATGTGGAGGAAGCTTATGAAATATCTGGTGAATGCGGCGGAAATGCGCAGGGCCGACAATTTTACAACGGAGAGGATCGGAATATCGGCCATGACGCTTATGGAACGGGCAGCTCTGGCGGCACAGGCGTCGGTTGAAAGTTACTGCCGGAGGGTGGAAGGAGGCTCAGAGCCGGAAGGCAGCCCTGTTCCGAAGCGGACGATACTTATCATGGCAGGCACCGGCAATAACGGCGGTGACGGGCTGGCGCTGGCAAGGCTGCTTTCCGGGGCGGACTTCTGCGTGGAGGTGTGGATCGTCGGAGACGGGACGCGGGCAACAGAGCCGTGGACACGGCAGCGGGAAATTCTGGAGTATTATCCGGTTAATTTTTGTACCAAACCGGAGAGAACTGAATATACTATCTTAGTCGATGCTCTTTTCGGCATCGGGCTGTCCAGGGATATTTCCGGTGTCTGGCAGGACGCCGTGGAGCTTTTCAACAGGCTGCAGGGATGGAAGATCGCCCTGGATATACCCAGCGGCGTGAACTCGGATACGGGCCGTATTATGGGCAGCAGTGTGATGGCAGATGAAACGGTGGCCTTTGGTTACTGCAAGCGGGGGGAGGTACTTTACCCGGGCTGCCTTGCGGCAGGGAAGGTCACGGTGGCAGACATTGGCATTCCGGAGGCGGCTTTCGAAACTGAGATGCCGGAAATGTACGCACTGGATGAGAAGCCGGAAGCATTGCTGCCAAAGCGCTGTCCCTGGGGAAACAAGGGAACCTTCGGCAAGGTGCTGCTGGCGGCGGGAAGTCCGGGAATGGCGGGAGCGGCCGTATTGGCGGCAAGAGCCGCCTATCGGGCAGGTGCAGGGATGGTAAGGGTCGTCACTCCCGCGGAGAACAGAAGCATAATACAGACGGCGGTGCCGGAGGCCCTGGTGAGTACGCGGGAGGAATTGGCGTCGTACTTCGGCTGGGCGGATGTCATCGCCATAGGGCCCGGCCTGGGAAAGGACCATGGGGCGGGAAGAATGCTGGAGCAGGTGCTGACGGAGTCGTCTCTTCCCCTGCTGATCGACGGGGACGGGCTGAATCTGGCGGCAGAGAGTCCTGATATACGAAGGATACTGGCAGAACAGGGCAGAACCGGGCGGAGCATTGTGCTGACGCCCCATGTGGGAGAGCTGGCCCGGCTGCTGGGCAAGGCTGTCCCGGAAATACAGGAAAGGCTCGCAGACTACGGCAGAGATCTGGCCATGGAGCTTCAGACTGTGGTGGCGGCAAAGGATGCCAGAACCTTTATCTGTAAGCCGGGAGAGCCTGTCTGTGTAAATTTGAGCGGTAACAGCGGTCTTGCCACCGCAGGCAGCGGAGATGTGCTGGCAGGCATTGTTGCAGGCCTTATGGCCCAGGGCATGGACGCCTGCCGGGCTGCCTGTGTGGGTGTTTATTTCCATGGCTGCATGGGGAACAAAGCGGCTTGGCAGCACGGGGAGCATGGCTGTATGGCGGGGGATTTAGTGTGAACGGCGAGTAGATTTTCCGGGCGGGCGCAGGACGTCCGCCATGAAAAAATAAGTTTCGCGCCGAAGGCATGACGGGAAAGCGTGAGCGGAATGAGAGGAAAAATGAACAGGATACAACAAACAGATATACCGGAATATTGCAGCAGGGGCTATATCGAAGTGGATCTGGGAGCCATTGTCCGCAATGTGCTCAATCTGAAGAGCCGGCTGGCGCCGGAGACTAAGATTATGGGGGTCATCAAGACGGATGGTTATGGCCACGGCAGCGTGCCCATCGCCCGGGAACTGGAAAAGCTGGATTTCATATGGGGCTTTGCCGTGGCGACGTCGGAGGAGGCTTATGAGCTGAGGCAGGCGGGCATCAGGAAACCGATTCTGACTTTGGGTTATACTTTCCCTTATTGCTATGAACGGCTGGCAGAGGAAGAGATACGGCCGGCGGTCTTCCGCAGGGACAGCCTGGAGCAGCTGGAGGCGGCAGCAGGGAGGTCCGGGAAGACAATCAAGGTGCATATCAAGGTGGATACGGGGATGAACAGGATCGGTATCACACCGGATGGGGAAGGCTTAAAGCTGATAGAGGACATAGGTCGGAGGAAGGGGATAGAGGCGGAAGGGATCTTTACACATTTTGCCAGGGCGGACGAGGCGGACAAAACCAGCACGGAGGAACAGCTGGAAATCTTTCGAAGCTTCGTTTCAGAGGCGGAGAAGCTGCTGGGGCATACTATTCCGCTGAAGCATTGCTCCAACAGCGCCAGTATCCTGGATATGCGCCGGGCAGATATGGACCTGGTGCGGGCGGGAATCGTCCTTTACGGACTTTATCCCTCGGACGAGGTGAGCAGGACGGCGGTAGAGCTTAAGCCGGCATTATCCCTGTACAGCCGCATTGTTTACATAAAGACCATTCACCAGGGGCAGTCCGTCAGCTACGGAGGAACGTTTACTGCCGGGCAGGACATGAGGGTGGCTACTGTTCCTCTGGGATACGGGGACGGTTATCCCAGGAGTCTGTCGGGAAAGGGGCACGTGCTGATCTGCGGCAAGCCGGCGCCTGTTCTGGGCAGAATCTGTATGGATCAGTTTATGGTGGATGTTTCGCAAATACCGGAAGCAGAGGAGGGAGACAGGGTGGTCCTGCTGGGAACGGACGGTGAGGCATGTATTACCGCCGAAGAGCTGGGAAATCTGTCCGGAAGATTCCCATATGAGCTGGTCTGTGATTTCGGGAAGCGCATCCCAAGGATATATCTCTATCCTTGAGACAGATATTTCTTTATTACATATATCTTGAATATATGTTTGCCTTTGATAAACGTACATACCTGATCTATAGATATAAGTGAATAAAGCGCCGGAAAGGGGCAATACTTTTCCTGAACAACAAACAGGTTCCCGCCGGGCCGGGAGTCTGTCAGAATCATTTGGAGGGAAAATGAGACGAGGAGATGTATATTACGCGGATTTGAGACCGGTCATCGGTTCGGAGCAGGGAGGCATCAGGCCGGTGCTGATCGTACAGAACGATGTGGGAAACAAGCATAGTCCCACGGTCATCTGTGCGGCGATCACCTCTAAGATGAACAAGGCGAAGCTGCCCACACATATTGAACTGAATGCTGCCCTATATGATATGGATAAGGATTCCGTTGTACTTTTAGAGCAGCTGAGGACGATTGATAAAAAGCGTTTGAAGGACAAAGTATGTCATCTGGACGGTGACATTATGAGAAAGGTAAATCATGCCCTGATGGTCAGTCTGGAACTGGATACATAACTGTTGCGGAGTTTGACGCGGTTCTTGACGAACAAAGGTTTAAATGGTATATTTAAGGATAATGTGGTCTTTTTGACTGAAAAGAAACTAAAATGGAGGAATGAATTTTAAAATGGACGACGGAGGTTCTGCGGCCAGTATTATTTTGTTTATTGTTTTATTGCTGATCGATATGTTTTTTTACGGATTCGGTGCGGCAATTACAGCCCTGAATGAAAAGGAGGTGGAAAGGAGGGCCGATGAGGAGAAGGACAAAAAGTCCATCAAACTCAAAAGGATAATCGGCAATCCCGCAGAGTATGTGGGAACGGTCCAGCTTATCACCACGCTGATCAATGTGGTGATTGGAGCCACGTATTTTGGAATACTGCTTGGGGCGATACGAAACGGTCTTATTTCCCTGGCGACACGGCAGACAGAGGTGGAGGCGGTGACGGCGCAGGTCTTTTTTGCTGCGGCAGCCGTGCTGGCTACTTTGCTGATCCTGTACATAATCTTGACTGTCGGTGTCCTTCTGCCGAAGAAGATTGCTGCCAGGGTGCCCGAAAAATGGGCTTATATCTGTATCAATCCCGTCTACTTTGTGACGAAGCTGCTCTCACCCTTTACCGGGCTGGTAACGGTGACCGTGAAGGGGATTCTGAGAGTGTTCGGCACAGGCAGCGATGAGGGCGAGGGTGACGTGACAGAGGAAGAAATCATTCATATGGTGCACGAGGGCCATGAGCAGGGCGTCATTCAGGCCAGTGAGGCAAAGATGATTTCCAATATCTTTGAGCTGGGCGATAAGGAGGCGCAGAATATCATGACCCACCGCAACCATGTGGTGGCCATAGACGCAGATATGCTGCTGAAGGATGCCGTTGCCTTTATGCTGGAGGGAACCAACAGCCGTTATCCTGTATATGAGGAAAATATAGATCACATTGTGGGGATTCTGCACCTGAAGGATGCCATGCGCTTTCATGATTCCGGGGAGAAGCAGAATGTGCCGTTAAAGGAGCTGGAGGGACTGCTGCGAGAGCCGTACTTTATCCCGCAGACCAAGAATGTTGACGAGCTGTTCCGGGAAATGCAGGCACAGAAGCTCCAGATGGTCATCGTGGTGGACGAGTACGGCCAGACAGACGGGCTGGTGGCCATGGAGGATATTCTGGAAGAGATCGTGGGAAATATCATGGATGAATATGATGTGGAGAGTGAACACATCGAGGAGAAGGGGAACGACGAATACGTCATCGAAGGCATGACCCCGCTGGAGGAGCTGGAGGAGCGCTTCGGGATTTCTTTTGCGGAGGAAGATTTCGAGACGCTGAACGGATTTCTGATTTCCAGGATGGACAGGATTCCCGAGCCGGACGAACAGTTCGACGTGGATTACAGCGGGTATCATTTTAAGGTGCTTACTGTGGAAAACAAGGTAATACAGAGCGTGCTGGTGACGAAGCTGCCGGATACCGCGGAGTCGGAGGAAGAAGATGCCGCCGGCCAGCCGGAGCAAAGGGATCAGTAAATATAACGAAAAAAAGAAAAGAGGAGCGACAGTATGTCAGGACATTCAAAATTTGCTAATATCAAACATAAAAAGGAAAAGAACGATGCGGCCAAGGGCAAGGTATTTACCATTATCGGCAGAGAGATTGCGGTGGCGGTGAAGGAGGGGGGACCCGACCCTGCCAATAATTTCAAGCTTGCCACTGTCATTGCCAAGGCCAAGGCGAATAACATGCCTAACGATACTATTGAGAGGGGCATCAAGAAGGCAGCGGGAGACGTGGGAAACGTCACCTACGAGTTTGTTACTTATGAAGGATATGGTCCCAACGGGATCGCAATTATCGTGGACGCTCTTACAGACAACAAGAATCGTACTGCGGCAAATGTCAGAAGTGCGTTTACCAAGGGACAGGGGAATGTGGGCACTCCCGGCTGTGTATCCTTTATGTTTGATAAGAAGGGGCAGATTATCATTGACAGGGAAGAGTGTGATCTGAACGGGGATGACCTGATGATGACGGCACTGGATGCAGGAGCCGAGGATTTCAGCGAAGAGGAGGACAGCTTTGAAGTGCTCACCGACCCCGACAGCTTTGAGGAGGTTCGGGCGGCGCTGGAGAAGGCCGGCATTCCCATGCTGAGTGCAGAGGTGACCATGATTCCCCAGAATTATGTGAGTCTTACGGATGAAACAGCTGTCAAGAATCTGCAGAAGACTCTGGATCTGCTGGAGGAAGACGACGATGTCCAGGCAGTTTATCACAATTGGGACGAGTAAAGGATAGATTTATGCCGCTTCCGACGGCATGGAAATTACAGAGGTATTTGCATGGACAAGCTGGCAATAGTAGTGCCCTGCTACAATGAGGAAGAGGTCCTGAAGATTGCTTCGGAGGCTCTTCGGGGTGTGCTGCAGGATCTGATCCGAAAAGGGAAAATTACGGAGGACAGTTTCATTCTCTTTGTGAATGACGGCAGCAGGGACAGAACCTGGGAGCTGATTCAGGAGGAGCACAGGGCTTATCCCCGACAGGTCTGCGGTGTTAAGCTTGCCGCGAATGCAGGCCATCAGCTGGCGTTGACGGCAGGTCTGGTGACGGCAATGGATATGTGCGATGTAACGGTGTCAATCGATGCGGATCTGCAGGACGACGTGAACGTTATCGAAGAGATGATCGACAAATTCCAAGGCGGTTGTGATATTGTGTACGGCGTCAGGCGGGAGAGAAAGACGGATACCTTTTTTAAGCGTACAACGGCGCAGATGTTCTATAAGCTCATGCACCTGATGGGGGTAAAGACGATATACAATCATGCGGATTTTCGACTGATGTCCAGGCGGGCGGTGGAAGAATTTTCCAGATATAAGGAACAAAATTTGTTTTTAAGGGGGATGATGCCGCTGCTTGGCTATGAGTCGGACAATGTCTATTATGACAGGAAAGAGCGGGTGGCGGGAGAGTCCAAATATCCCCTGAAAAAAATGCTGGCTCTGGCCTTCAACGGTATTTCCTCCTTTAGCGTAAAACCTATCAGTCTGATTTTGGGGATGGGACTGTTTATCGTATTTGTGTCGTTTATCGCGCTGGCGTACGCCCTGATCTCGTACTGTACCGGACATGTGGTGCCGGGCTGGACTTCGCTGATTCTGTCCATCTGGTTTCTGGGAGGACTGCAGCTGCTGGCCATTGGTATGGTGGGGCAGTATATCGGTAAAATCTATATTGAGGTTAAGCAAAGGCCTCGTTATAACATTGAAGAGATATTGACCTGCGGGGAAAAGTAGGAATACGGTTATGAGTTGGAAGAAAAATGTATTCAGCTACCTGTTATGGATCCTTTATGCGGTGGCGACAGAGGTGGGGCTGGTTTGTCTGGCAGACGCAGTATGCGCTTCCCTGGGAATGGAGATCCGGGTGGGGGCTGTTTCCTGTGTCCTGTATATGGCGGCAGCCGGGACGGGAGTCTTCCTGATACATCGTTTTGCGCCAAAGTATTCCGCCGCGGACAGGAAGAACCATGGCGTGGGGACGGTAGCTCAGACGGCAGTCACCGTAATCCTTCTGGCAGCAGCGTTTGTGCTGAGAATACTGGAGATGCAGGGAGCAGGAGAGGAGAGCGTGTATTATCGGATGGCGGTCATAGGCGGGGAGGAGACGATCCTCACCGGAATGCCGGATACCTCTTATGCCGCAGACCTTTATGTCCGGATGCTCCGCGGCCTGTTCTTCTTTCTGGGCAATAAGCCGGCTGCGGCAATGTGGGTACAGCTTTTGCTGCAGACGGGCGCGATATTGCTGGTGTATTTTGCGGTAAGAAAGCTCATGGGCAATATTGCGGCAATTGTGGCGCTGGCGTTTCATACGGTTTCCTCCTATCTCATCAGAGAGATCCTGGTTCTATCACCGGCTATGCTGTACTTTTTCCTCTGGACGGCGGTACTGCTGGTGATAGCGGTGGTGGCGGGAGCGGGGAAGAGTCCGCGGAGTTTCCTGCCGGTGGGCATTGTGGTTGCTTTCCTGTGCTTTCTGGATGTTGCGGGCTTTCTTCTGCTTTTTATTGCCGTGTCGGTCATTTTATCCGGGGAGGAGCCGGAAACCGGCAGAAGGCCGAAATGTCTTTTGCTTTGTCTTGCGGGAGTTGGGGCGGGGCTTATTGGCTGTGGGCTGATATTTTCCCTGATAGAGGGAAAAAGTTTTGCCGGAGTGCTGGGGGCGTGGATTTCACTGTACCGGCCCGGTGAATTTTACCTTCCTTTTTCGGCAGACTCTGCCGGGACAATGGGGGAATATGTTGTTTTGTTTTGTGTCCTGTCACTGGGGCTGTTTTCGTTTTGGAGAAATCGGCGCCGTGATCCTGTGAAGCCGTGGATCCTGCTGGCCGCCATTTTAGCGCTTGCAGGCTGTTTCGGAGTTTTTACGGAGGAAATGCCCATGGGACTTTATATGTATCTGCTGCTCACAATGCTGGCAGGAATTGCAGTGGAAGAGTGTGTGCGCAGGACAGAGGCCGTGCCCGCGGCTGCCGTGCCTGTGACGGCGGCGGCAGAGGCTGGAAAGCAGCCGGAGAGTACGGACCTTGGGATGCCGTCCGCGGAGAAGGAGCAGCCCGCATCGAAGCCTGTCAAATACATAGAAAATCCTCTGCCCCTGCCCAAGAAGCACGTGAAAAAGAAACTGGGGTACGGCGTTGAGGTGCCGGCGGGAAAGGAAGATTTCGATATAAAGATAGACGAGAAGGATGATTTTGACATCTGAGTAAAGTGTGAATTTTTTCCGTGAAGATGGAAATGATGTTAAGGGAGCGTAATGCGCAATATGGCGCAGCGCTCCCTTACAGCATTTTGAAAACGCATGGAGGAGAATATGTCGGAAGAAAAGAAAGACACACGGATGGATAAGGAGCAGAAGCGGGACGAGAGAATTGAGAAGACCGGGCAGGCCACGCTGGATGAAAACAGCCGCCTGGAAAATATTCATCTGATTTCGATCATCGGTGAAATAGAAGGTCATGACAATCTGAACAACAATTCCAAAACCACCAAGTATGAACACATTCTGCCGAGTCTGGCGGCTATCGAGGACAGCAGTGACATTCAGGGCGTACTGGTGCTCTTAAACACTATGGGGGGCGACGTGGAGGCTGGTCTGGCTATTGCGGAAATGATAGCATCCTTAAGCAAACCTACGGTCTCTCTGGTGCTGGGCGGCAGTCATTCTATCGGGGTGCCTATTGCGGTGAGCACAGATTACTCCTTTATTGTGCCTACGGGGACAATGGTCATTCATCCCGTGCGAATGAGCGGTATGGTCATCGGGGTACGTCAGACCTTCGATTATTTCAAGTTGATTCAGGACAGGATTACAGGTTTCATATGCAGCCATTGCAGGGCGGATCAGCATAAGCTGGAAGAGCTGATGATGGAGACCGGGGTGCTGACCAAGGATATGGGCACCATCCTTGTGGGAGAGGAAGCGGTGAAGCAGGGGATTATAGATGAAGTGGGGGGAATTGACAAGGCCATGAAAAAGCTGCATGAGCTGATTACAGCAGTGCAGTCGTAAGCGCCCCGGCCCCGGGAATGAGTAGAATTGAATAGACTTCGCTTCCAAACTGTGTTATAATTTAATCATAATGAACAAAATACTTCGTTTATTTATGGTGAAGAATAAAATTACGGAGAATAAGTGTGTGGCTGAGAACAGGATAAAGGATGGGGAGCGGTGGCAGCTGCGGCATGCGGCAGGTTCCTATTGGCTGTTGGATATGGAACAGAAGCAGGCGGGGCAGAGGCCTCCGCTTTCGCTGAATCAGGCAGGCGCGGAGCTCTGGAAGCTTTTTCGGGGGGGCGCAGAGAATGAGGAGGCGGCGGATATGCTGTGCCGTCTGTATCAGATCGACAGGGAAAGCGCACAGGAGGATGTGAGAGAATTTCTGAAGGCGCTTAAGAAACAGGGGATCGTTATCGAGTGAGGCTTTAAGTATGAACATATTGCTGATTGGCGGAGCAGGGAGTCTGATTAATAACCTGATCATCAAACTGAATAAAGAAGGACACAGAATTTCTCTGCTGACGGGAGACCGTTATGGTAAGGCATCCTATCAGCATGCGTTTGAAAAATATAATTTCCCGTATGAGAGTGACAGCCTGAAGGAAATTTTCGAAAGTGTCCAGCCGGAGCTGACGATATTCATGGGGGCATACGATACAAATTTTAACTGGACCGGAGAAGGAGTGGAGCGGGAGGCCGTGCGCTTTTCAGGCAGTCTGATGAATATCCTTATGTCGTACTCCCGGTACACGGAAGGAAGATTCCTGTATCTCTCCACCCAGGATGTTTACGGGCATTATTACGCTGAGGACATAGGGGAGATAGAGCCTGCAGCGCCAGAAGGGATTCCCGGAATGGTCTGGTCCCAGGCGGAAGAAATGTGTGAAAATTACAGAAAAAGCTGTAATAAGGACATTATCGTCCTGCGGCTGGATCATGTGTACGGAATACCGGAGAGCCGCAGGGACGTCAGGGACATCTGCAGCCGTATGTGCCTGGAGGCACTGGAAAAGAAAAGAATTACCGTACGGGCGAATCACACATTTTCTCTTCTGTATGTGACGGATGCAGTGGAGTTTATCAACCGTCTTGCCATGTGCAAGGAGCATAAAAGCTCGATCTATAACCTGTCCTCCATGAAAGAACAAACGGAGGTGGCTCTGGCGGATCTGATCTGCCAGGCCTGGGGCGAGCCTCTGGAGCTGGTTTCTGCAGAGGGGGCGGAAGAACGGGTGATCCTTTCGGATCTTTTATATGAAAGTGAATTCGGAAATCCGTTTTTCTGCGAGGTACAGGATACCGTAAAGAAGATCACCACGCAGATGAAGAGAAAATCCCACCTGTTTTTTAACGGCGGGGAAGAAGATAAGCCCATGGGGGACAGGATCAGGGATAAAGCAGGCTGGCTGCTTAAAACACTGCTTCCCTTTGCGGAAAACCTGCTTTTGTTTATTCCCTTTTTTATGCTGCATAATCGTGCGGTGGGCAGCGAGTTTTTTGCAAATCTGGACTTTTATCTGCTGTATGTGCTGCTGTTTGCCATTGTGTACGGACAGCATCAGGCCACGCTTTCCGCAGTGCTTTCGGTGGCTGGCTATTGTTTCCGGCAGATGTATGACCGATCGGCGTTCGAGGTCATGATGGATGCCAATACATATGTGTGGATTGCACAGTTGTTTATTTTAGGACTGGTCGTGGGTTACATGCGGGACCAGATCACAAAGCTGAAGCTGGAAAAGGAGAGCGAAAGAGAATTTCTGGATATGCAGCTTGGGGATATTCAGGATATTAACAGCAGTAACGTGCGTGTGAAGGCGGCGCTGGAGACTCAGATTGTCAATCAGAACGACAGCGTGGGAAAGATCTACAGTATCACTTCGGCGCTGGATCAGTACAGCTCGGAGGAGGTGTTGTTTTACGCTGCGGAAATGCTGGGCAAGCTCCTCAAAAGCAGGGATGTGGCCATTTATACCGTGTCCAACCGGGCGTATGCGAGATTGTTTTCCTCTACTTCCGCAAAGGCCCGCCAGCTGGGCGGTTCCATTCAATATACCAATATGGGGGAGATGTACGAGACGCTTTGCCAGAGGAAGGTGTTTATTAACCGCAGGATGGAAGAGGCGTATCCGCTGATGGCAAACGCCATTTTTGACAATGATGAAATGCAGATGATTATTATGGTATGGGGGATTCCCTGGGAGAGAATGACATTGGGGCAGGCAAACCAGCTGGTAGTCATCAGCGCACTGATCCAGAATGCCGTACTGCGGGCGAATCGTTACCTTGCGGCCCTGGAGGAGCAACGTTATGTGGCGGGTACCCAGACCCTGAAGACGGAAGCATTCCAGACGCTGGTGAAGGCATATCTGACAGCAAGGACCAGGGGCCTGACGGAATGTACCTTGCTTGCGGTATCGGTGGAAGAGAACGATCATATGGCGGCGGCAAAGCTTCTGGCCGGGAAGCTGCGTCAGTCGGACTATATAGGCACTTTGTCGGACGGCGGGCTGTATACGCTTCTTGCCAATACCAACGGCAAGGACGCGGAGTATGTTATCAACCGTTTCGCAGAGCTTGGCTATGCCAGCCGCATTGTGGAGAACGGATAGGGAGGAGGCATAAAGGTGAAAAGGGAGTATGTTTTATGCCTTTTGCTGGCGATAAATACAGTTATTGTCCTGATTTACCTTATCTGGAAGCTGCTGCGAAAAAGGAAAAAGAGCCGAAGCTGTATGGTATGTGCGCTGGTGATGTTTCTCTGTCCTCTGGTGGGGCCGTTGTTCTTTTTCACCGCCCATCTTTTTTTCCGAATGTTTTTCTCGGCGCCGGTGGATCTGGAGGACGTGGTGTTCAGCAAGGAAAAGAAGCGTACATTCATCCACGCGGAGGAGGACCGGGAGCGCAATCTGGTGCCTCTGGAGGAGGCTGCCATGGAGCAGGTAAAGAACGGCCAGATGCAGGAGGCCCTGGGTTATGTATACGGAAGCGACTACAGCACCGTGATTGCCAGCATCAATTCTCTTAAGGAGCAGTTTTTGCAG
>CANPOY010000036.1 GCA_947575805.1 uncultured Lachnospiraceae bacterium | reverse complement strand
CGGGTCTTTGCCCTATTGGAATCAAGATTTTGAACTTGTTTCGCAATTACCTATGAAAGATAATGTTCACCGTATGCCCCCTGTAGTCCATACGTCCCCAAATAGCAACAATGCTGTTCTCGTTCCAGCCAATCCAACACTGTCATTGATTGCTATACAGCGCACGTCACGCTCCATGAAAAAGATTTTGGTTTAGTAGCCTACTTTCAGATAATCGCGCCCTAGCGGTGGCTGCGAATTAAAATATTCAAATAGAATTGTGAACTCTTGCAGAGTGCCGCCAAAAACAGCACGCTTTTTTTATATGACAGAGAATGCAGTATGATGGTATCTGTAACCGTAAACAGCAGGATGCACAAAAAGAGAAGAAAACTCCACCGACCAAAGTTGGTTCCCTTCCCATCTATCAGCCGGATCCCCAAAGAATCCGGCACATACCTATGATACTATCATTTACTGCTTTTTTTTGTGCGGGAGTGTGATATACTTAATATCTCGTATCAATAGGAAGTTTACCGAAACACATACTTTTTGGAGGGATTGAACATGATAATAATACCGGTTCCGGATCCTGGATTAGACCGAAATAAATACGATGAAATTTGGAATAAAATATGCGATGATTTCCACTTTCATCCCTCTTTTCAACCGGATCCAAAGCCATGGATATTATTGCCGATGACCCATAAGAAATACCATTTGAATGGTGTTTTCACGGAAGAACAGGAAAAAATCATTAATTCCATTTTTTGCAGAGTAAATGCCAAAGATATGTATGCACTGAATTGGTGTCATGATTGTTTTATCTATAATCCATGCGAGGAAATACCATTAGGCTATTTCTTTTATGATACAGAGCGAAACTGTAATGTATATTTTCCAAGTTATTATCCAAATGGCGATTTTTATTTTTTTGCATCGTTTGATTGGTCAATCGGTTTGTATGGACATCCGTGGAGAAACGAAATTATTGTAGCGGGAGAAAAATTGATACAGGAATTTGATAAAGTGCAGGATATGCTTAATATTACAGGATCTTAAACGAATTGTAGTTTGGTAAGATCAAAAAGCAATTCAGAAGTATCACAGTGGCGGCGGAGCTGCCGTCAAAAATGAATTCCTTTGGTCACTTTGGAAAGCAAGCTCAGATACGCTTGTAAAAAAGCGGTTCCTTTAGTATAATGGAATCATAGCAGAGGTGGGAATCAGACGGAATGCCTGCCATATATTCATGGGTAATGAAAGGCGTCAGATGCGATTGAAGCAATTACTAATTCGGGTATAAAATATGATGAAGAGGACGAGATGGTAAATGTGTGCAGGCGATTCGGGTAATGAGAAAACAATACTGAGTTACAGTGCAAACTATAATGGGAGAGTGAAAAAATGAAATTTTTTCAGTATTATATCCTGTATCCTTCCGCTGTTGCTATATTTATATGGGTTTCTCTTATGCTGTCAATACTTATTCAAGAACTGGGGCACATGATTGGGTGGAAGGATATACGCTTCCGGGTTTCGTATGGCAATTGAACTTTTCAAAGAAGCGTAACCGCCAAATAATGATGCGGTCAGATATAAAAATGTTTTTGATTTTCTGTTTGAGCATTTCGCTATTTGCTGCGTTTCTATTTTGGGTGATTCCCAAAATTATACGGGAAATTGTAATTCTGTGCTTACACAACAGGGCTTTTCGCTGTCTTTGAAGAATGGTATGTCAAATGAGGATAAGTCTGTGTTTGTATTTATTGTTACTGCAGCAATGCAGGTAGCATTTTGGGAAGTGAAACAGTCAAACAATTACTTGGGTATGATTTTACGAAAACCGAGGACAGAGCCGTATATATCGGTAAATTGGTCGATATTCTTTTTGATGGGATGGTGTAGATTGATGAATAAAAAAATAGGAGCATATGGAGCTTTTGTTAATTTCATTGCAGTATTCTGCTTTGCCCTGTCCATGTTATTTGGTTTTAATTATGGCAGTTACTTTTCTTCTATGTTCATTGCGTTTAGTTTTGTACTAATGATGTGCGGATATGCTTACTTTGCTGAAAAGGAAGCAAAATTAGCGGGCTATGTTTCAGTGGCTTTTTCCGCCATATATACAGCTATCATTTTATTAGTCTATTTTGCACAGCTAACAACTGTCCGATTAAATGATTTAACACAGCAAGCTGCTGTACTTCTTGATTTTCAGCAATGCGGACTGCTGTTTAACTATGACTTGTTGGGTTATGGGGTCATGTCATTAGCTACACTTTTTGCCGGATTGACCATAAGGCCACAGACAAAAATGGATAAGTGGCTGAAATATCTGCTCATGGTACATGGAGTGTTTTTTATCTCCTGTTTGGTTGCTCCTATGCTTGGAATATTTAAAGCGGAAAGCCCGACTTGGATAGGCATAGCGGTATTGGTACTTTGGTGTTTATATTTTTGCCCTATCAGCATTTTGTCTTTTTTGTATTTTTCTAATTGCAAGGAATGAGGTTCACAATGAAAAATAGAATGGTTACGCCGCCCTGTCTGCATAAATAAAACGATGCAGCAGATACAGGCTGATAAAGAACTGAAAGACTTTCCTCTTTACTGTCCGAAGTACAAGCAGAATAGTTTGACTCACGCAAAGGATTTACAGATAACAGTTTGATGTACTATATCATACTCCCCTGACGATTAAAAAACATCAAAGAAATTGAAAAAGTTTCTAGAGGAACTGATTTTACGGGGCATACATATAGGTACGCACAACAGATATACCGGCGCATGTCATTTTGATTGGGGAAGTACTGTTTGCGGTAGAGGAGACAGATCCGAGCATGTTATGAGATTATGTGAAACGATTCGGAGGGGATGCTGCCTGTGTAGGGTTTCCCACTGTGGACGGCAGGGGCGGCCACCTTCTGATCAGCGGCGATACGTATGCGATTGCCGTCGTATCGGCGCATAAGGAGAGCGGATGGGACTTTAATGAGGATTATTTCAGCCCGTTACAAATGGAATCCGGTTTATGCGGATACTATTTCTTGGAGATATTAGCTTGGCAATCATCTGTTATCTCTCTAAAACATAGGTATCAAAACTGATTTCGTCTTGGTTTATAAACAGGGACTTCAGCGTCATTGCAGCCCAGTCACAGTCATCGCTTTCAAAACATAGTGTTTCATGCTTCGCCAGCATGGTTGCAGCCAGGCATTTCGCAAATTCTGTGAAAAAATGCCTGTCCGTACCGCACACATATGAGATTTCGTTGTCCTCGACAAAGGCCAGGGCAGCGATGTTTCCATGCTGCTTCGCGTAGACAACCTCGCAAGGCATGTTCTTGCAAAAGGAGGAATAATCCGCCGTCCAGGGATTGATTGCTTCATGTGTACAAACATAATAGTCAAACATTATCCGACAGCTCTGCCGGTAGTACGGTTCGCCGGGGGTGCAATATTCCGGCCGCATATGTGTATTGCCGCCAATATAGTCTTTGGCACCGGCTTCAATTTCATAGCACTTCCGCCTGCACAGAAAGCCGCCGGCTGTCAGAAATCTCGTTAAGGAAGTATTGGCAGAGCTCGTCATGACCTGTAGCGGTCGATGGACAATCTGAATGAGTTTGTCGAACAATTCTGCACTGATGTCGGTATTCAGACAGTCCATATCCAATTTTACATAGCAGTTTTTTATATGATGGGGATTATTATAAAGCGTCAGCCCCCCGATTTTTCGTTCATTCTGATATACAGTACATTTATCATCTGTCTTATGGATAGTGATCATCTTTCCTCTCTGCACTCCTGTTATTTCCAGTCAATTATAACATTCTGCCGCACCTGATAAATCCGTATTAATTTTAGCACCAATCTGTAGATTTTTCTACAACCCTCTTTGCGCGGAATTGATGTGTGCTGTGGAGAATGCTTGATATGAAACAAATTCTGCTGTAAACTGAAAGAAAATGCAAGGAGTCCTTTGAATGAATGCAAAGGCAGGATCCGCCGGAATTGCGGGGGGCTGGCATGGCGGTGGGAGGAAGTCAATGCTTATCATCAATTACCGGCTTATGGCAGAGGAGGATGGCTATGGTACAATACGAAATAACTCTTCCCAATGAATACACAGAAGACATGATTTCTGATGTGGCGAAAATTCTCCACATGGATTTTGTGAAAAAAGATATGAAAAATGCAATAGATGAAAGAGATAAAGAAGTTCCAATAATGTATATATTCTAAAAGGGCAAGACAGTTTTATATGCGTAGATTGCAGCGACAGGGACTGGCTGTTTGGCATGATTGTTGTTTGTCAGGAAAGTGACGCAGAAACAGTGAAAACAGCTATGCTGAAATGGGACAATATGTGCAGGGCGGAATATGGGCAGAAATTGACATAGGATTTAAAAAATGTTTATGGGAAAAAGGGTACCATATTGGAAATGGACGGCGTTCACTATCTCAGGATAAAGCAGAATGTGGTGGGTGAGGATAAGGCGCATCACGTGTGAGGTAATGGATAAATAAAGCAAGAAATGCGATAAATAATTAGAATAATGGGAAAACAATTGTCGGATAGCATAAAAATCAGACAAATTGGCTAAAATTAAAAACTTTAATTGCTAAAAGAGTCGAACTGTGATACAATTAATGCGGTTCTTATAATTAGAAGCTGTATGAAAAGAAATAATAATTTGTATGGATGTTTTTGAATTTTATTTTTTTCTTTGTGTCTACGGAGATAACCGGGTTTCTATTCTATAGACGACCATGGGTGGCATGGCCGATGAATACCCCGGAGCAGGCTGAAGAGGTATCAATTCTATTGTAATACATATCTATCAATAGTTTTTCATGATATATCACAACAAAAGAACATGACACTTTATGGAGGGGAAAGATGGGGAAAACAAATGAAAAAACGAGTGCAGGGAGACGGGGACTTAAGACAAAGATTGTGAGCCTGAGCTGTTTGATCTGCGTCAGCGTTGCGGCAGTGATTGGCGTATTCGGTGTGGTCAATATGAACAAGGCCATTTTCAGTATTACGCAGAACGAGCTGATTGTTCTGGCAGAGCAGGTGTCCGGCAGGGTAAGGGCATCGCTGGGCGAGGATTTTTCGTATCTGCAGGCGCTTGCGACGGACGAACGGATTTATACTATGGGACAGGACGAGATCGAACAGAAGAAATATCTGTTGTCCCTTGCCGATAAGCGCGGTGTCGGCGATATTGGTGTGGCGGATAAATCCGGCAGGACGCTCACGGCAGATTTATCTACATATGCGGATGTGTCAAAGCGTGCCTATTTCATAAATGCGCTGGAGGGCAAAAATTATGTTTCCGACCCTTTGGAGGATTCCACAAAGCCCGGAGTCATGATTCTGATGATTTCCGTTCCGCTTTACGATGAGAACGGGCAGATTGTGGGTGTTTTGTACATGAAAAAGGACGGAGTGGCACTTTCTGACATTACCGACCAGGTATCTTTCGGTGAGACGGGGAGCGCTTTCATGATCAACGCGGAAGGAACGAACATCGCGCACCCCAACAGGGAGAAGGTCATCCAACAGGAAAATGCGCTCAGGCTGGTCGCGGAGAACCCGCTCCTGCAGGAACTGGTAGACATGATCAGGCAGGCGCTGCAGGGAGGAAGCGGCTATGCGGAATACAGCTATGAGGGTGTGGAAAAGTGTGTAGGTTATGCGGAGCTGCCGGAATATAACTGGCATGTAGTGGTAAGCGCCAGCTATGACGAGCTGTACGGCGGTGTCAGGCAGTTGATTGGCAATATTGTGATTATCTGTATTCTGGCGATTGTTCTGTTTGCCGTAACGTCATACTTTGTTGCCGGCAGAATTGTGCGGCCGATTCTTGCGGTCAGGGACGAGCTGGCGTATATTGCGCAAGGCAGCTTTACCCACCCGATACCGGAGAAGCTGCTCAGGGCAAAGGACGAGTCGGGCGAATTGGCAAACGGGTTGCAGCGGATGCAGAGCGAGCTGCGTGATACAATTTCAGCAGTAAAAGAAAGTTCGGGCGGTGTCTCAAACTATGCGGATAAGCAGAGGAGTGAGATGGGAAGCCTGATGTCGGATCTGGAAAGCGTATCGGCGACGGTGCAGGAGCTGGCGGCTTCGTCGGAGGAGACGGCGGCGACGGTCGAACAAATATCCACTGTCGCGGTGGAAGCGCAGGAGAGTCTGGAGAATGTCGCCAGGCTTGCGGGGGATGGCAGCGAGACCTCCCAGGAGATTAAGCAGAGGGCCCATGAGCTTGAGAAGGCAACCATACGCTCAAAGGAAAATGCAATCAGCATTTATCAGCAGTCCATGACGACGCTGCAGCGGGCGATTGCGGATGCGGCAAAGATTGAGGAGATAAAGAAACTGTCGGATACGATTCTTTCGATTACCTCGCAGACGAATCTGTTGTCGCTGAACGCGAGTATTGAGGCGGCGAGAGCAGGAGAATTCGGTAAGGGCTTTGCCGTGGTGGCGAGTGAGATTGGTCATCTGGCGGAAGATTCCAAAGCGTCGGCCAGCCAGATTCAGATGATTACAGGGGAAGTGGTACAAAGTGTTGAAAATCTGAGCAAATGTGCCCAGGAGATTCTGGAGTTTATTGAAGGAACCGTGATGCAGGATTATGAGAATATGACCCGGACCAGCAAGCAATATAATGCAGATGCGGACAGTGTCCGCACCATAGTATCAAGCTTTGACGAGTCGGCGGAGCAGGTGCTTGACACCATTAAATATATTGTATCCGCGCTCAAGGATGTCGCGATTGCGACAGAGGAATCCGCGACGGGCATTACCTTGATTGCCCAGAGCAGTACGGAGATTACGTCAAAGGCCAGTGAGGTTGTCGGCCTGGCGAAGGAGACGGGAGAAAAGGTGTCCGGATTGTCGGATAAGGTGTCGCTTTTTGAGGTGTAAAGGGAACGAGGGATGCCTTCGTGCGTACAAGGACAAAGATTTTCTGCAATTTGGAGAATTTGAACAGGGCGGGTGCTGTCAGAGCATCCCGCTCTGTTTTGATATTCGGCGCGGAAAATGTTTATAATTCTTTCAAACTTTTTAATAAGGTTCTCCGTCTATTATACAAACGGTGCTTTTCACCGGCCGGGAGGAGCGGCGTTCAATCTTCAGACTCTTAGAAACGAGCAGAAAGGAACATCGATGTGACGAAACAAGAAATTCTGACGCAGTATCTTATTGAAAATCAAGTCGGGTTTTACCGGTTGGCCTACAGTATTTTGAGAAACACTGACGAGGCTTTGGACGCTGTACAGACTGCTGTCTGCCGCGCCCTGGAGCGGCAGGGCAGCCTCCGGGATACCGGAGCAGTCCGACCCTGGTTTTACCGGATCCTGCTGAACACCTGCAACGACACCTTTCGCCAGCGGGCGAAAGAGGTACCGCTGCCGGAGGATCTGGAACTTTCCCAGGAAGATCCGGAACCTGCCGACGATACATTGGCCCGGCGGATAGAGGCGCTGCCGCCGGAAGTGGGGACGGTCATCAAACTGCGGTTTTATGAGGAGCTGACCCTGAAAGAAATCAGCCGGGTCACGGGGCAGAATTTGAGTACAGTGAAAAGCCGCCTATATGCCGGCTTGAAGAAACTACGCATTCAAATGGAAGGAGCAGAGGTTTTATGAACGAATTCAAACATGCTAAAGAAATTTATGACAACACAACCATTCCCTCAGAATTGTCAGGGCGTGTTATGGCAGGTATTCGCAATGGTAAGGCTCGTTACCAAAGCCGCCGCAGTCGGACGATCCGTCGATGGACGACGATCGCCGCCTGCTTCTGCGTGATGCTGGCAGGACTGAACCTGTCGCCTGCCCTGGCCAGGGCTGCCGCAAATGTGCCGGTTCTGGGAGGAGTATTCCGGGTGCTGACCTTTGTGGATTACAACAAATCCGAGGATGGCATTGATTACAGCATTTCTGTCCCTGAGGTGGAAGCTGAAAGTATGCTGGCGGAGAAAGTGAATACTGTTATTCAGGAAAAGGTTGACCAACATCTGGCAAAGGCACAGCGTGACTGGGATGAATACCGGGAAGCATTCCTTGCCACCGGCGGCACGGAAGATGAGTGGAGCGGTCGTAAAATGGATGTTATCATTGATTATGAAATTATGAGCCAGACAGAAGACCGGGTATCTTTTATCGTGTACTTTGCCGAGGGCTGGGTATCCTCCCAGGAAGAGCGCTATTACTACAATTTGGATTTTACGGAAGACCGTGAATTGGAACTTCGTGATTTTCTGGGAGAAGATTGGGTTTCCGTCTGCAATGCCTCTATTCAAAGGCAAATTGAAGAGCGTGCAAACGCCGAGGGTTCCACCTTATTCTTTGCTCCTGACGAAGGGGGATTTACCACAGTGGATAAAAGCACTGATTTCTACGTCCGTGAGGATGGCAGGGTTGTAGTGTGCTTCCCCAAATACAGCATTGCCGCAGGAGCCGCCGGAAATGTAGAGTTTGTGATTCAAACACCAGAAGGTTAAACGCGCTTATATCTGCAACTGTCTTAATCCGCTTACTGTAAGAGGTAAGCGGATTAGTTAATGTTTGACACAAAAGATTTCATATGCTATTATGGGGCAGCATATGAAAGAAAACACGACGGATGCTAAAACAAATGACAGGGAGGAAAAACGATGGCGGAAGAACATAAAAAGGGATTTAACGACAAGCTTGTGTGGGAGGATCTGGGTAACTGCTGCAGAAGTGAGGATATATGCGGCCGGTGTCAGGGGGGCGAGTGTATCATCGGCTATGCGAAGCAGTGCGTCAAAGAGTATCAGAACGAGCCTAAAAGGGAAGTGGCAGACGGAGCGGACTGCATCCCGACGATGGACTGCAAGGTGTTTGAAGAAACGGATCTGGAAATTGCAATTGCGCACATTTTGAAAGAGTGCAAGGACTGCAAGGAGGATCATGTGGAGAATTGCATTATTAATGTTATTCGTAATTGTTATGAGGTGGGACTGTTCGGTGACGTGCGGCCGTACGAGGGAAGCACGCTGCAGTACGTCATGCGGCTGAAGGAGGAGTTTCCCGAGAGATCAGAAAAGATTGCCCAAGCATACAGAAGTTGAGGAAACAGGATGGAAAAAATGAATAAACCGGCGAAGGAACGAAAAAGAAAGATTGGTCCGATGCTGGGCGCGCTGATCATGGCGGCAGCGCTGGCCGGATGCGGAAATGAGGCTGCAGTTACATCGGAGGAATCTGCATCCAAGGAGGAATCTGCATCCAAGGAGGAATCTGTATCCAAGGAGGAATCTGTTTCCAATCAGAAAGAGGGAGCGTCAGCATTTACCTATTTGGAGCCTGTAATGATAGAAGACTATTACGGCGATATGGCGAAGTATGAGGTATACGCGCCCAAGGACAGCAGCTATACAGACGGGCAGCTTTTTTACAACGGGCACGGCCTGACATATTCTGCTTATATTTCGGATTACAGTCAGACAGGAGTGCCTATTCAGGAATGGCTGGAATATGTGGTACATCTGGACACGGACATGTGGGAGGAACAGCCGTCTGAGTATATGGATGTGAAGATTGAGGACATTGTGGAAAGCGGGGAAGATTTCTACCAGATTGCGTCGACAAAACTAAAGGATGTTTTTGGCATACCCTTTGAAGTAAAGCATCTTTACTATATGAACATGAAAAAGGACGGGCTATGCGTGCAATGGCATCTGGAGCTTAACGAGAGCTGCGCGGATTCGGAGACCGATCTGATTATTGATGAACTGGCGCAGTGTTATGAGTTTCAGCCGCAGGAGATAAAGACGGACGGCAGCTGGGCGGCGGCAAGTGAGGAGCGTATTCGCGGGGAGAAAGAAAAAGATTCTCTGCCGGAGACAGTGCTCTGGTTCAATGCCACATATGCGCCGCTGACCCAGAGCAATAAAAGCTTCGGCACAAACTGGAAATTGGTGGGCGGCATGGAAGTCTCGGATTACAACGCGGATTTTTGCCGGCAAACATTAGAAAGAGACTGGGAAATTACGGATGCGGCTTCCGCTCTGGAGACAGTGGAGAGTCTGAAAGAAAAGGGACACAGGGAAAAGTTCCGGCAGTGCATGGAAGAGCTTGAGAAAAGGGAAATTCTGGATGTGGATGAACAGACCTTTGCGGATACGGTTCATGGGCTGATTGAAGCCGGTGAAATAGAGGACAATGCTTTCCGTTATGTGATAGTCTATTTTCTGCATCAGGACGGACTGGATGCAGACTGTATTGCGGCGTGGGATCTGTGCCGTGTGAATCAGCTGTATGCGGATTTTTACATCTGCGGATATATGACCTATGAGGAGGCTATGGATGCTTCTCTGGAAAATTCCCTTATCCTGCAGGGGATGTATTCTTCCTGGGAGGAAATGGTAAATTCATATATGCTTGGATACCAGTTCTGGAAGGGCGATCCGGTGCTGACAGAAGACTCCCCCACCAAAAAGCGTTATCAATGCTATTTGGAGCTGCTTGAGCTGGAAGACGGACCATACACCCTTGACTGGAATATGGATCTGGGTAAAAGCTGGTAGTGTGAAAGAAATTGTGTGATTCCACCGAAAAGCGCAGGCGAGTAAATTCGCCTGCGCTTTATCATGATGGTATGGACGGCATGTCAGAAAGCGTTGAAAGGAAAAAATGTTCAATGAGACATTGACAATAATATTAACAAATTGTATAATGATATAAAACAAGATAACGGAGGGGCGATTGAGTATGTCAATATGGTTAGGTCTTCTGGAGGCATCGACAGTTGGAGGAATCTGCATTGTCCTGTCCTTTATGGTATCACAGATGCTGGGAGTGCGGTATCGGGCGGGGTACAGAAAGGTAATCTGGCTGCTGATCGCACTGCGGATGTGTGTGCCGTTCAGCAGCTCGTTTTTTCCCAAGCCGATTACCGTTCAGGTTCCGCTTTATGTACTGGGGGAAAGCGAGGCCGGGATGCCTTATGAGGCGCAGATTGCCGGGAAGGCGGAGGCTGCTGCGGGGGGCGAAGGTATGGCAGGCGGCTTCGCCGATGCCCGGAACGGAAGCGGCAGACGGCTTACCTCCTGGCACATTCTTGCGATTGTTTGGGCGGCAGGAGGCGGGACGGTACTGGTATATTATCTGGCGGCACATTTCTTTTTCTGCCGCAGAATGATGAAAAAGAGCCATGAATGCACGGATAAGCGGATTTTGGCGGCACTGACAAAAACCGGCTGGGGGCTGGGACTTAACAGGCTGCCGCAGCTGAAGCTTGTCAGGGATGGGGGGACAGGACCCTTCACGGCAGGTATTTTCAAGCCGGTTATTTATTTGCCTGACAGGGGATATCAGGAGAAGGATTTGCAGTATATTCTCCGGCATGAACTGACCCACTGCGCAGGGCGGGATACGCTGATAAAGCTGCTGTTCGTATTCGTGAATGCGATTCATTGGTTTAATCCTCTTGCCTGGTTTATGAAAGCACTGGTAAACCAGGATCTGGAGCTGGCATGTGACGAGAAGGTGTTGGCGGATACCTCCAGAAAAGAGCGCGGTGAATACGGCGAGGTGCTGATGTCCTGTATTGAGAGAGGCAGAGTGGGAGGCGCGGCGCTTTCCACGGGGTATATACAGGGGATAAGGTTTATCAAGAGGAGATTTGTCAACATTTTTAACTCCAGGAAGAAGAGCGGGAAAGCGGCGGTGTGTTTTATGGCTGTACTGCGGTAAGCGCGGGCATTGGTTTTCAGGCGGGAAGGACAGTGTATGCCCAAAGCGGGATTGCCATTGAAACCGGCACTGTGCTGCAGGTGGATGTGACGGGCGACGGGCGGTCGGATCGGATCAGGGTGTTTGACAATAACGATGCCCTGAGGACAAGCGTGGGCCTGACCGATGCGTCCGGAGCAGAAGCATGGTTTGAATATGAGGAGGATATGTGGGCGTCATCCGTTCTGACTTCCGGGGATTTAAGCGGGAACGGAGCGGCGGATATTGTCCTGATGAGGTACAGCAATGGGATGCACGGTACCGGATCTGCCAGCGTGTTATTTGTTGAGGAGGTGCCGGGAAGTTTTATCTGGCGGGAATACCCGAAGGTGTTTCTTCCGAATCCCGCCATTGACAGGGAGCAGCCGAAAACCTTTGATGATATACAGTGTCGGGGCGCAACGGTGATAGAGAAGGAGGGCAGACACTACCTGCGCCTGCTGGCGATAGACATGGAATATTTTGTGGAAACCGGTGATGACTATCAGGAGTTGTATATTGACTGTTCCTGGCAGGGAGACGGCTGGCTGATTGAAGACATGGGAGAAGGGGGCTGGTAATGTCCTGTTTCTACCGGCATGACGTGAAACTTGAAAGGGAAAAAGAAAATGAAAAAGTTATCGGATGCGGAATTTGAAATCATGCAGGTGCTTTGGAGGCATAATGCCCCCATGACATCCAATCAGCTCCTGGAGGAGATGGGAGACAGCAGGAGCTGGAAGCTGGCAAGCCTGATGACGGTGCTGGCCCGAATGGCGGAAAAGGGCGCCGTATACTGCGACAGGAGCACGCGCACAAATTATTATACCGCGCTGGTGTCAGAGGAGGAATATAAGCTGGCGGAGGGGGAGACTTTTCTGGAAAAGCTGTTCCATAAGTCGGCGAAGGTCTTTATTGCATCCCTGTATCAGGGCAGGAAAATGTCCGCCGGAGAAGTACAGGAGTTAAGACAGTATCTGGATGAGCTGGAAAAGGAGGAGGATTAGATTACCGTTTGGTTACCGGGCATATTTTTCGCAGCCAGTGATCATAAAGCGGGGAGATATTTCTAGTATCATACTACTAAAAAAGCTCAGGAAATGACAGAAACAAGCCGATATATTGATAAGAGCATATATACCGTACAAAAGGAATCGCAGTCAATACCCAAAGGAATGGGAGAGGCAAAAGATGCAGGTCAAAACAATTGCAGTCAACGCCGCAGAACTGGCAGCGGCAGGGCGGGGGATTCCGGCAGCCGGCCTGCCGGGTGCAAACCAAGCGCAGGCGGAAGCTGGCAAAGGGTTCGGTCCCGAGTGCAAGGTGACGATTTCCCGGGAGGGAAAGAATTTCAGCAGGCAGCAGACGGCCCGGGAGCTCGCTGAGGAAGTGAAGGATCTGATTGAAGAGCGTCACGATGCGGACAGAATCCCGAAGGACGAAAAAGAAGAGCTGCCGGAGGAAAAGGACGAACAGACGAAGGCTCCGGAGGAACAGGAGAACGTGCAGAGGGCATTGTCATGGTTTATAACACAATTTAAAACGATTTTACAAGATGGGATTTCCGTGATTATACAGGAAATTCCGTTTTTTCATACACGGTACGGTTGCTGCAAAACTAAGCAATATTTGAGAGTCGGTCAGCAAAAATTGATAAGAGGGGATTAACAAATATGATACAATACAGATATATGTGGTAGTTTGCTTTCGGACTTCTGTTAGCACGGCGATAACGACTTGGAGCAGGAATGAGCAGTATGGCAGGAAGAGCCTGCGGCATGCGGAGGTATCATGGTGAAAAAGAGCGGCGGATCGGAGAAGAGTAAGAAGCACGGATGTACCTTGGGGCTTATTTTCCTGGCCCTGTGCTGCAGCGGCTGTGCCGGCAGCAGTACGGAAGCCGAATCAGGAATGGAAGCCAAACAGGAGACGGAAGCTGAGACAGGGAGGGAAGTTGAACGGGGAACGGAAGCGGAGCCGGGGTCGGAAGCCGAACAGGGAGAGGGAGCTGAAGCAGGGACGGAAGCCGATACCGAGGGAAAAGCAGAAAAGGAGGAAATTATGCTGAAACAAGGATACAAGGGGTTGGATCACACCAATCCGCTGATGACGCAGAGCTTTGGGGCAGATCCCTATGCCATGGTTTATGGCGACAGGGTATATATCTATATGACGGGAGATACCTTTGAGTATGACGGAGAGGGAAATATCAAGGAGAATACTTACGGACAGATCCGGCAGATCCGGGTGATTTCCACGGACGATATGGTGAATTTCACGGATCATGGAGCCGTGTTGGCTGCATCCGATGCGGGAGCCGCAAAATGGGCACACAATTCCTGGGCGCCTGCCGCGGCATGGAAGGAGATTGACGGAAAGCCCCGATTTTTCCTGTATTTTGCGGATGCCGGCGGCGGGATCGGTGTGCTGCAGTCGGACAGTCCCACCGGGCCGTTTCAGGATCCCCTGGGCAAGGCACTGATCAGCAGGCAGACGCCAAACTGTGCGGACGTGCTCTGGCTGTTTGACCCGGCAGTGCTGACGGACGATGACGGCAGGGCTTATCTGTATTTCGGCGGAGGTGTTCCGGAGGGCAGGCAGGCGGATCCGGGTACGGGCAGAGTGGTGGAGCTGGGAGAGGATATGATCAGCATTGTGGGGGAACCCCGGAGGATCGACATCCCTTATCTGTTTGAGGACTCCGGCATCCATAAGGCGGGAGACAAGTATTACTATACCTACTGTACCAACTGGCAGGTGGACGAGGAGGGCACGGCTAAGTACGGCTTCCGCAGCGGGGAGATTGCCTGCATGGTCAGCGACAGTCCCATGGGCCCTTTTGAATACAAGGAGACAATTCTGAAGAACCCCGGGGGGACCTTCGGGCTATACGGAAACAACCATCACTGTGTGTTCCGGTTTCGGGAGAACTGGTACATAACTTATCATACCCGGGTGCTGGAGAAAGCCATGGGAGTGGAAAAGGGGTATCGCTGCACTCATATTGACGGCTTTACCATGCAGGAAGACGGGACCATCGGCACTATCAGGCAGACCCTGAAGGGTCGGGAGCAGCTGAAATATGTGAATCCCTATGAGGAAAACCGGGCGGCAAATATGGCTGTCATGGGAGGAATCCAGTGTATTCCTGCGGATGAAACCGCCAGGGAGTTCGGTAGTGGGAATATGGCCGTGGGAGATATTGATGCCGGAGATTTCGTGAAGGTGCAGGGAGTGGACTTTGCAGGGGAGGGTGCTTCCCGGATTGTAGTCACGGTCAGGAATGCCTCGGGCGGGGAAGGAAGTATAGAAATCCGGCTGGACGGACCGGAGGGAGAGGTAATCGGAAGTGTGCCTGTTTCCGGGGCCGCGGGGGATGTGTTTGCGGAATGCGGAGCCGATGTAAAACCTGTTGGCGGAGTGCATGACTTGTTTTTTATCTTCTCGGGAAAAGGATACGAGGTAGAGACCTGGCGTTTTATACAGTAACAGCATAGCGGACAGACAAAGTGAAAAGGAAAGGGCTGGTGAAAGATGAAAAATTTAAGGATGAGTACGGTGATAACGGCGATTATTTCTCTGGTGACGGCGGTGTGTATATTGCTGCTGTTTCTGACTGCCAGCAGCAATATGACGCAGTCCATGCGGCAGACGGCAATGGAAAATATGCAGACGTCCCTGGAAGCCAGAGTGGCGATCATTGAAGGGTATGTGGATAAGGCGGAAAATCTGTTGATTGCCTATGCCAAGGCACCCGTGGTGGCCGAGCTTCTGAAAGCTCCCCAGGATGCCGGAGCGGTTAGCGCCGCACAGGCTTATACGGAGGACTTTTTCGCCGGCCTGGAGGGATGGGAAGGCGTATATATTGCAGAGTGGAATACCCATGTGCTGGCGCATTCCAATCCTAATGTGGTGGGAATCACCACCCGTGAGGGCGAGCCGCTGAAGCAGCTTCAGGATGCCATGACGGCCGCGGGAGACATCTATAATACGGGAATCATAATCTCTCCGGCTTCCCAGAAGCTGGCGCTTTCCCTGTACTGTCCGGTATATGATACAGATGGCAAGACCATTTTGGGCTATGTGGGCGGAGCACAGTTTGCCGACAGCTTAAAGTCTCTGCTGGACGGACTCAGTGTCAGAGGCATGGGAAGCGCCAGAAACTACATGATTAATACGGCTACGGGAGTTCATATCTTTGATGAGGACGAGGAGCGTATGGCGACGCCCGTTGCGGATGAGATGCTGCTGTCCATCATTGATATGGTGGAGAGCCGCGGAGAGCTGACCGGCAGCAGGGAATATACGTCTGAAGATGGCGAGAAGAGCATCGCCGTTTACCAGGCCATGCCGGCGCGGGGCTGGGCGGTGGTGCTCAGTGACAGTCAGAATGAGATCTACAGCCGGGCATATGCCAGCAGGAACCGACTGGCGCTGTTCTGCGGAGGAGCCTTCTTGCTGATTATGCTATTGACGTGGGTCGCAGTGAAATTTTCCGTTAAACCTCTGGATGTGGTCAGGAGGTCTATCATAAGTATGGAGAACCTTGACCTCAGGGTACCCGCGGATCTTGGCAATTATGTGGGCGGCAAAGGTGAGACGGGGCAGATTGCGTCGGCAATGAATTCCCTGTATGATACCCTGTGCAGGATTGTGTCAACACTTCAGGATTGTACGGAATCCCTGCAGGAATCCACAGGCACCATGAATGAGGCGGCGAATACCCTGAACGATTATGTGAGTGATAATTCCGCGACTACCGAAGAACTGGCTGCCGGCATTGAAACTACGAACGAAGCCATCGGCAACGTGGTCAGCGAGGTGGAGCGGATAACCGGGCTGGTTGGTTATGTGGAAGAAAAGGTGAAGACCGGGGACGAGAAAAGCCGGGAGCTGATCCGGACGGCGGAAGAGATGAAGCATATGGCAGGCAGTGCCCTGCAGGAGGCGGAAGTGAAGATCGGGCAGAACCGTACCAATATCGAGGCGGCAATGCTGAACCTCCAGTCCCTTACCCGTATCAACGAGATGGCGAAGCAGATACTGGATATTGCCAGCCAGACCAATATGCTTTCCCTGAATGCTTCCATCGAGGCGGCAAGGGCCGGTGAGCAGGGAAGAGGATTTGCTGTGGTAGCACAGGAGATCGGCAATCTGGCATCCAATTCCTCTGCTACGGCCAGGCAGATTTCGGATATATGTGCGGAGATCAACAGCAATATTGCCAATGTGCAGGGCTGTGTGGATGATATTATCGGCTTTATGGAAGGGGATGTATCCCGGAAATTCCAGGAGTTCGCGGATATTGCCAACGAATACGGGAACTCCGTGGCTGCAATCCGCAGTACCATTGGGGAGATCGAGGAAAGCTCCAACGGCTTTGTGGATTCCGTGGAAAGTATCCGGAACCGCATGGATGTGATTCAGTCTGCCTCTCAGGAAAATGAAGTCGGAGTGGGCGACATTGTAAAGAAGATTGAGAATACCAGCAATATGGTGGAGGAACTGTTAAACGTAGGTAAGATTAACGGGGACAATGCGGGGAAGATCAGCTCCGTGGCAAATCAGTTTACCCGGTAACGGAGACTTAGGCGATGGACTGTCTGCAACTGTTTGACCCAGGAACCGCTGAATGGTTTCGAAGTACACTTGGAGAACCCACACCGGTGCAGGAGGCGGCATGGCCGGCCATAGCGGCGGGAGGGCATGTACTGGTGTCTGCCCCTACGGGGACAGGCAAGACCCTATCCGCCTTTCTGGTCTTTCTGGACAGGCTGAAAAAAATGGCGGAGGAGGGGAGCTTAAAGCAGGAACTGCAGGTGATTTACGTTTCCCCTTTAAAATCCCTGGCTTCGGACATCCGGGAGAATCTTCGCAGGCCGCTGACGGGGATCGGCGGTGAAGATCTGGTGAAGGTGGCGGTGCGCACCGGGGACACGACCCAGCGGGAAAGGCAGCAGATGGTGAGGAAACCTCCCCATATCCTGATAATAACGCCGGAATCCCTCTACCTGATGCTTACCGGTAAGACCGGTCGGAATGTTCTGGCCACTGCCAGAGCAGTGATTGTGGATGAGCTGCACGCCCTGATTGATACCAAAAGGGGCGCGCATTTGATGCTGTCCCTGGCCAGGCTGGATGTGCTGTGCGGGAGGCCGCTGCAGCGGATCGGGTTGTCCGCAACGCTGGCGCCGCTGTCCCAGGCGGCACAATATCTGGCGCCTGAGACGGTGACGGTGGCGGCCCCTGCCATGGAGAAAAAGATACGCCTGCAGATATTGAGTCCCTATGTGGATGCAAGCAAACCGAAACGGGATCCGGTATGGCAGGAGCTTTCTGCGTTGGTCTACCGGTACTGCCAGGGGAACAGGAGCGTGATAGCCTTTGTGGAAGGCAGGCGGTATGCGGAAAAGCTGGCGTACTATGTGAATCTGCTGGGAGGAGAGGGCTTTGCCAGGGTTCACCACGGAAGCCTCTCCAAAGAACAGCGGCAGGAGGCGGAGCTTTCCCTGCGGGAGGGAAAGCTGCGTCTTCTGTGCGCAACCTCATCCATGGAGCTGGGGATTGACGTGGGTGAAATTGATCAGGTATTGCAGGTAGGCTGCCCGCGCAGTATCTCCGGTACCATGCAGAGGCTGGGCAGGGCGGGGCATAATCCCTCTCGTACCAGTGTTATGTACCTGTTCCCCAGAACCGCGGCAGAGTGCGTACAGTGCGGAATGACGGCCCGGCTTGCGGGGGAGGGGCGCGTAGAGAGGATTCATCCGCCGGAGGGATGTCTGGACGTGCTGGCCCAGCATCTGGTGTCTATGGCGGCTTTCAAAAGCTATGATGTAGGCGAGGTCATGGAAATATTACCCAGGGCCTGGCCTTTTCGTCATGTTACCCGGGAAGACGTGAAAGCCCTGCTGGGGATGCTGGCAGGAGATTATGAGCACAGGCGGGATGTGCCCGTTCGTCCCAGGGTTCTGTATGACAGAATCCATGAAAAAGTGGAGGGGGACGGCTACAGCAGGATGCTGGCTGTCTCCGGCGGGGGCACCATTCCTGATAAGGGGCTCTATGCCGTGCGGACGGAGGAGGGCACAAAGGTGGGAGAGGCGGACGAGGAGTTCGTCTATGAGACCCGCCTGGGAGACCGGTTCCTGCTGGGGGCCTTCGGGTGGAAGGTGACGAATATCGGCAGGGATACGGTGACGGTGACCCAGACTTCCGCGGAAGGGGCAAGGATTCCTTTCTGGAAGGGGGAGCTGAAGGGCAGGAGCCGGGAAACGGGGATTCTCTTCGGGAAGATCCTTCATGAGCTGCAGGAGGCGTCCGAATCCGGAAGGCTGGAGGAAGCACTGGGGGAACTGGGGCTGGACGAGGCTGCGTCTCTGCTGGCAGCCGGGTATCTGCGGAGACAGATAGCTGCCACGGGAAGTTTGCCGGATCACAGGACCATCCTGGTGGAGCATTTTAAAGATCAATCGGGAAACTGTCAGCTTATGGTCCATTCCGTCTTTGGCAGGCGGGTCAACGGACCGCTGGCGCTGCTTGCGGCCCGGGCGGCTGAGAATGAGCTGGGGGAGGATGTGAACAGTGTAGATGAGGAGGACGGTTTTCTGATCTATTCCTACGGGGAGAAGCCGCTGCCGGAGAAACTGCTGGAGCGCCTTGACCCGGAGAGCGCGCTTTCGGTGCTGTCCGCCATGCTTCCGGCCACACCTCTCTTTAATATGGCATTCCGCTATAACTGCGGCAGGGCGCTGATGATGGGCGTGAAGGGCAGCGGGCGGCATCCTCTGTGGATGCAGCGGCTGCGGAGCGCCGAGATGCTGAACCAGGTAGCGGGGGAAGCGGATCATCCCCTGATCCGGGAGACCAGGCAGGAGTGCCTGCAGCAGCTCTGGGATGTGGAGGGAGTGCGGGAGCTGCTCCTGCAGATTCGTGCGGGAGAGATTCTGGTGCGGGAGATTTATACGGATACGCCCTCCCCCATGTCCCTGCCTCTGCAGTGGAGCCAGGAGGCGGCCGTGATGTATGATTACGCACCTACGCCCCGGGGAATCCACAGGGCGGTAGAGGACGCCCTGAAGGGGGAGAAGCCGATGCTGGAGCCGGGTGTGGCGGAGCTGAGTCAGGTACAGGCACGGGAAAGGCTGCCGCAGGATTACCGGCAGCTGCATTCTCTGTTGATGACGGAGGGAGATTTGGCTGCCGGAGAGCTGGATATTCCGGTGGAATGGCTGGAAAAGCTGGCCCGGGAGGGGCGGGCCCTATATCTGGAGCAGGGCTTATGGATTGCCGCCGAACAGCAGGAGGAATATGAAGCCATGCTGGAGAGGATCGGCGAGGAGAAGGATGCGTGGGTGAAAACTGCCTCGAACGTCGTCCGCAGGATGCTGCGCTACCGAGGCGGCGCCACCGTGACGGAGACGGCCCTTCGCTATGGGCTGGAGGACGAAGCGGTCCGAATGGTACTGGAGGAGCTGTGCCGGCGGGGGGAAGCCGTGTCCCGGGAAGAGGCGGCAGACTGGCAGGAGCCCGAAGCCCGGAGGGGGGATGCAAAGCAGAGCGCGGATGCAGCCCGAGCGGGCGAAGCCGATATAACGGTTCGATATTATCATGCCGAATTATACAGGCGGGCAAGGATCCGGACGCTGAAAAACCGCAGGGAGGAAATTGCCACCTGCCCGCCGGAGGCTTATGCGGCATTGCTCTTTTCCCGGATCAGGAGGACAGCGCCCGCGGAAGAGTGCCTGAAAACGGCAATTTCCTTCTTTGCGGGGGCAGAGCTTCCGGCGGGTATGTGGGAAGAGATCCTGCTGCCGGCCAGAGTCAGGAATTACAGGGAATCGCTGCTGGACGGCTTGCTGGCTCAGGGAGAATATTTCTGGCAGATGGGCAGGGACGGAAAACTTATGTTTATCTCCGGGGAACAGACAGATTGGGACAGTGAACCCCAGGTGCCCTGGGAACTTCTGACGGACAAGGAAAGACTGATGGCGGAAGCGCTTTGGAAGCGGGGAGCCAGCTTTGCACAGGGCTTAAGCGGAGTGCTTTCCGGAGAATCTCCCCTGGATACGCTGCTATCTCTGATGGGGAAAGGAGTGGTGAGAGCAGACAGCTTCGTACCGGTGCGTCAGTGGCTGAATCGGGAGAAAACGAAAAAAGCCACGGCAAGACAGCAGGTAGGAGCCAGGGTAAAGACTCTGCAGGCAGGACGCTGGGATCTGGTGCGCCCTCTGCGTCAGTGTTCGGTACAGGAACAGATGGACCGCTGCTTTGACAGGTATTTCATTTTGTGCCGGGAGACGGCAGCAGCCTGCAGCCTGTCCTGGCAAGAGGCCCTTGCGCTTTTACGGGTGCAGGAGTATACGGGACAGGTACGGCGGGGATATTTTGTAAAGGGGTTTTCAGGTGCCCAGTTTATCCGCAGCCGGGATTTTGAGGTTGTGACGGCTTTTCTGCGCCATCCTCAGGAGGATATGCTGTGGCTGAATGCCGCCGATCCTGCCCAGCCCTGGGGGAAGCTGCTTGCCCATGAGCCGGGACTGGCTTTTGTCAACGTGCCGGGGACAGCGGTTTGTTTTCGGGGCGGTACGCCGGTGGCGCTGTTTGAGCGGCAGGGTAAGACACTTAAGATATTATCGGGCTGCGGACCGGAGGAGACGGAAGCGGCCCTGCAGCTGTTTGTCCTGGAAAACAGAGCAGGGAGAATCTATGGGGGCAGGAAGCGGATCGTGGTCAAGGAATATCCCGCCGAAGCGGGTGCAGCCCTGGAAAAGAGCGGTTTTCTGCGGGAGATGCAGGATTATACCCTGTATCGGTAAGGATTTGGGGGGAGAAAATGGACAAGGAGTTTCAGCAGGCACTGTCCGATTTTACCTTTGACGTGGCCGGCGGCGGTGCTATCCGCCATCTGACGGATCTGGGGTATACGGTAAAGCAGATCCGGGAGCGTCTGGATTTTCCTACACCCTATGCCAGGGTGCAGGAAGCGGTGTGGAAGCGCCTGGTGGAGACGAGGGTGATCTGCCTGGAGGAGCCTTCATACGGGTTTACCGCGTCGGATGTCAGGGTTAATTATATACGGGAATATGACAGCTACGGCAGAGCCAGTTTCCGGCGCGTGACGGAGACAGATACCCGCCGGGAGACAGGAGGGGAGTACCTGGTCTGCGAGTTCGGCGTGCTCAGATCCCGGGACGAAGGAAAATACAGGAAGATTCTTGCCCTGCTGGAGGAGAGGCAGGCGGAGTATATTGACGGGCTGCCCTGGCCGCCGGCAAGGGTCTGGCACAGGGCGGAGAGGTATCTGCCGGAAATTGAAAGACGTCTGCGGGCAGCAGGAATGGATCAGGAAATATGCTGGCAGCAGGGGAACTCGTTTGCTTCTGAAACAAAAAGGAGCTTGCAGGAAGACGCTTTGGCTGATAAGATAAAGAAGTGGAACTAATATTTTGGCGGTAATATGAGAGGAGGATATGTTGTATGAATAAATATGAAGAGGATGCTGCCGTCGATTAGCAATGGCTGTCGCGGTGTATACGTTAATAGCCATTGCCATTCCTGACAGTACGGTAACATTAGGAGGGTGCTATGAGCTATATCAGAGCAGAAGAGATTCTGCCCGGGGAGATTCTGGCTTCCGTGCAGCAGTATGTGGACGGACAGATGCTTTACATTCCGAGAAAAACGGAAGATAAGAGAAGCTGGGGGTCCGCTACTGAGACCAGAGAGAAGCTGAAATCCCGAAATGCAGATATGTATGCGAAGTTCTGTGACGGAGTGTCCGTGAGAGAATTGGCGGACGAATATTTTCTCACCGAGAAGAGCGTACAGAGAATCATCAGGAAAATGAAACCCTCCGAAGGGAGCAATAGCAGTAAGCCTTTGGGAGGGAAAAATGAACAGAGAAAATAAAAAAAGATCATTTGAAAAAGGATATTATAAAAATCATGCCTGTCAGGAAACCTTTACCTGTAAGGTATGCGGGAGACCGGTGGTGCCCGAGGGGGCCGGAAGCGAGCACAGGAATCATTGCCCCAACTGTCTGACCAGCCTCCATGTGGACGTGGAACCGGGAGACCGGGCATCCGACTGCGGCGGGTACATGGATGCGGTTGCAGTGTGGGTGAGAAAGAACGGCGAGTGGGCGATCATTCACCGGTGCAGAGTATGCGGGAGCTTCAGCTCCAACCGTGTGGCGGCGGACGATAATCCCATGAAACTGATGTCCATCGCCATGAAACCGCTGGCAATGCCTCCGTTTCCCATTGACCGGATTGAAGAAATGACGCGGCTTATGGGCGGAGACGGCAGTATACAGTGATTTTTCAGGGAAGCGATGGATTCATCAGAGTTTGTTTAAGAACGGATCGGGGAGGACTTACATTTTATAACGGAATGTAAGTCCTCCTTTTTCGGCTCTTTTGTCAGAAAATGCAGCTTGCGGCATTTTCCTGTTCCAGGTATAATAGGATAAGAGATTTGCCTGTTGGACATAAATGGGGGAAGTAATGAAGGTACAATGTGATTATTGCGGACAGATGATTCCGGAGACAGAACAGAACTGTCCCTATTGCGGAGGCGCAAACAGTAAAGTAAAGAGGACGGCTAACGGCATTCCTGCTACCATAGCGGAGCTGAAGGCTTACTGTGAGGCGCACCACCTGCCTCTGGATGACATGCGGGTGTTTATCGGGGAAAATTATCAGGGAGCGAAAGCTTTCGGTATATATCGCGATCCGGCCACCGGCAATTTTGTGGTATATAAAAATAAAGCCGACGGTTCCCGGGCGGTGCGCTACGAGGGAAATGACGAGGCGTACGCAGTCAACGAGCTGTACATGAAGATCAGGGAACGTGTGGGCACACAGAAAGCAATGCGCTGCCGGGGGCGGCAGGCAGGCGGTACGAAATCGGATTACGGTTCAGGGGGATCCGGGGGCAGGAGAGGCAGCCTGTGGAGAAACTTATTTTCATGGGCGTTTCTGATTTTCCTTCTGGTAGGGGGATTCCTGGCTGCCGAGCATATGGGGCCGGACAGAGGGTATTATACCTATGAAAATACTTCCTATTACTATGATACGTCTACCTGGTATGAATGGGATGATGATTTCAGCCGCTGGTGTCCGACTTATGTTGATTCGGAGCTGAAAAGGAATCATCAGGAGTATTACGAATCAGAGAATTGGGACACCGACAGTGGGATAGAGAACTTCAGGGATTCGGAGTATTACAGGGAATCGGAGGAGAAATGGGATAATGACTGGGATAATGACTGGGATGATGATTGGGACGATGACTGGGACTGGGACGACAGTTACGACGACTGGGATTCCGACTGGTAACAAGACATTTGACGTAATAAGTTGACAAAATAGGGGCAAAAGGCTATTATTATATAGTCAGGCAAAAGCGTCTGAACAATATACCTTATGAGGAGGAATTTTAAAATGCAGAAGTATGAAAACGCGTCGTCAGGTCTGAAGATGGTATTTATTGGCGCCATCGGTGCAATCATCTGCGGAGTGATTTTAATCATTCCCATTATCGGCACGATTATCGGCGGAATCGGCGGGCTGGTGTTTCTCATCCTGTCCCTGATCGGCCTTTACAAGGCCGGGATGGATATTGACGGCTGCAAGAAGGCGTTCATGTGTAACATCATCAATCTGGTAATATCTGTTCTGAAGACTTTCCTGGGAGCGGTGCCCGTGCTGGGACTACTTCTGAATCTGGCAGGCTATGTGTTTAGCTTCCTGGTGGTTTACCTGGTATGTTCGTCCGTTGCTGCGGTAATGAGGGATATGGGGCATGCAGATATAGCGGCCAACGGAGAGCTGGTTTATAAGATCAATTTCGTATGCTATATAGCAACTATCGTGCTGTCCATTCTTGCCGTGATTCCTTTGGTGAATATTCTTGCCGGCCTGGCAAGCATTGTTGTTTCCATTGTTATACTTGTTGCACAGATCCTGTACATGATTTTCCTGTACAAGAGCTCCAACGCAATGGCAGCATAGGAAGCCTGTTGTGAAAGAAAAAGACAATCGAATAAAGTAAAAACTGTGCCGGGCATACAAGTGTGTCCGGCACAAATTATACATGAATATGGCAAAATAATCCATTGCGGAAAAAGGGCAGAGAGTTATACTTGATTTAAGGGGCGGCAGAGCTGTCCGGGTAAGGAGGAAAAAGCATGGAAATATTATGTTATACACGGAAACCGGAAGAGGATGCAGTATACGGATGTCATATGGCATATAGTATGCACCTGGCGTATCGGGGAGAAGACGGGACATTTCGGCCGTTTCATCATAATGAAGGCATTCTTTATGCAAAGGCCGTGGAGGATGAGTCCAATGGGGTGTTGGATGCCAGAGGTATGCTAAATCCCTGGATATTTGCACTGGAACAGGGCGACTATGGGGTGATGGCAATCCGCACGAAGGCTGGGGGAGAGGAGGATCCGGACAGCAGGGGATGTGTTCTGTTCTTTACCAGCAGGGATCTGGTTCATTATGAGGAAAGAGGGCTCTGTCAACTGGATCAGTCTGAGTATATCAGGGAGGTTCGCTGCTGCTGCCAGGAGGAAAGCCGGAGCTGGCAGATCTGTTTTCTGACGGAAGGGAATGTCTGGAAGGAGGGCTGCTGTACTCTGGACGGGGAAGGGAATATGCGGCTTCAGGAAGATTCGGTGAGAGAAGTATCGGTACCGGGGATTTCTGCCGGTACTCCCTCAAAAGAAGAACTGGAAGGCGTCAAGGGATGTGTCCCGGGAAACTGCATTCAAATCCCGGAGGATAAGGGCGACTATCTGTTGAAAAAGCTGCTGGTACCCGTCTGCATTGGGATGGAGCTGTCGGATGAAGGACCGTTTACGGACGAAGAAGCGGTGAAGAAGGTAAAGGCAGCAGCCTCCTACAGCGACGGAAGCAAGGTGGAACGCAGTATTGACTGGGAAGCGCCTCAGGGGAAAACCATGCGCGGAAAGGTGCATCAGGAAACGCTGCCTGCGCCCTTTGCGGAGAATCGGGCAGATCCGGTGTGCATGTATCGGGGCGGAAAGTATTATTTCCTTGCCACCAATGACGCGGACGGCAACCATACTCTTTATATGAGATGTGCCGATACCCTGGAAGGCATTGCGGAAGCGGAAGAGACTCTTTTCCTGGATTCCGATACCTATCCGGGGATCAGGGGCCTTCTCTGGGCGCCGGAGTTTCATGAGGTTGGCGGCCGTCTTTACGTGTTCCACGCGGCCACGTCAGGAGAATTTTTCTGCGAGGAATCCCGGGTCCGCGAGATGCGGGAAGGGGGGGATCCTATGTGCCGGGAAGACTGGTCGGAGCCCCGGCTGGTGGTGAGGAAGGACGGCTCACCACTGTGTGAGGAGGGCAAGGTGATCTCCCTTGACATGACGGTGTTTGGCCATGAGGGGAGGGTATATGCCATGTGGTCTCAAAGGCAGTTTCTGCCGGTGGACCAGGGAGCATGGCTGTATCTGGCACAGGTCGATGAAAGGGAGCCCTGGAAGCTTCTCAGTGATCCGATATGTGTGGCAAAGCCGGAGTATGGCTGGGAAAATAATCACACCTATGTGGTGGAGGGCCCGTATGCCTTGAAGCGAAACGGCAAGCTGATGGTAACCTATGCCGCGGCTGCGGTTGACTCTACCTATACCGTCGGGCTTTTAAAGCTGCGGGAGGGAGGTGATATTCTGGATCCCGCCTCCTGGACAAAGAGCAATTATCCGCTGATGTCCTCAAGCTCCGCAGAGGGACAGTACGGTCCGGGACACAATTCCTATGTGACGGATGAGAACGGGCTGGTCTGGAACTTCTACCATATGCGCGCCGGCCTGGAAGCTCCCCGCTCCTCGGCAGCCCGCCGCGTGCATTTTGACATCGACGGGGAGCCCATGCTGGATGTGACGGAGGAGCTGGATCTGCCGGAGGCATACAGGTGGGTGGAAGCCGTGCTGGTATAATAGAACCAGCGAATGTTATTCGAGACCGGCAATCGGCGTTAAGAGCAGGGTATAATTATAAAGGTGTTTGGCCTTTGCATCCGTGTAGGCAATGTCCTGCCATATCTGACTTGCGTGGTTCAAATCTTTCGTGGGGTCACCGATTGTGATACTGGCATGGTGAGGCCCTTTGGAACCGTTGGAATGTGTATATTCGATGCGTGTTACGTTGCCGGAGGAGTCCCTGCTCACCGAATGGATGACAAGGACGTGTTTCCCTCCGGCAAAACGCATGACACATCCGGGTTTTATATTGTTTGCTGCGGTAATTCTGGTGCCGCAGGCAGCATTCGTCAGGTTTGCGGCAGAAATGCCATACCTGTAGTTTAGAAGTCCACGTTTATTGAGCCTTTTTTCAAAAAAAGCCCTGACAGCACCGGAGGAAGCTTCGTTTAAGGTGTAGTAAACGAGGCCGGAGCAGTCAATTCCGGTCTGTCGGGGATGATGTCTGACATAGTCCCTGATTTCTGCCGTTGTTTTTACGGATGTTCCCGCCCATGCGGAAATGGCCGATCTGATTTCTTCAGGAGTTCTTTTCCCGCCCAGACGATAAGGAAGCTGAAGGGGGCTTCCGCCATAGGAAAATTCGGCATATGCCCTGCAGCAGGTCTGTAAAACTGTTGAAAATGACATAGTATTTTCTCCTTGTATTATATTTCGCAACCGATTACATCAGAAAAAAAGTAAAACAAAGAGAAAATGTAAACCGAAAAAGCAGGAAATATTTGTTTACATACGGAGCCTCTTTTTCTTTTTGACTGTTGAATTTGCAAATTCAAGCGATCAAAAAGAAAGAGAGGAATTATTTTATGGGAGAACTAAATTTAAGGCTGACGTTAAATACTAACGGTTCAATTACCGCAAACTGGTCGCCAGCCGCCAATACAACTAAGTATACTGCCCTTATGCGGGTGGTTGGCGCAAATCAGGCCGTTTACAATAATATGAACCTGTATACAACGTATTGTAACAGCAGGGCGAATCTGGAAGCTAACCAGCAGTATGAAGTTACCGTGACAGCGATCCGGAGCTCCGGAGGGACGCTCAGTGACATGGCAAGGATCTTGATTCCGTCGGATTTCTATGATAATCAGCCAATTGCCGTGCCGCAGAATGTCCGGGCGGTTGCGGATACGTCTTCCGTTACGGTGAGCTTTGACGCAGTAGACCATGCAAGGAGCTATGATATTCTGTTTGACAACAGGGTTACGAATGTAACGACTACCAGCATGAGGTTTACCGGGCTGCAGCAGCAGACCAGCCACACCTATGCGGTGCGTGCGAAGACAACGAAGCAGACAAGTGCATACAGTGCCACACGGACCATCCGCACACTGGCGGCTTCCCAGCCGGATCCAACGCCGGTTACACCTGCAGTCCCGTCGGGCATTCAGAAAGAGGGGACGGATACTAAGGTAACTATCAGATGGAATGGGGTCAGCGGAGCTACCGGCTACGATATACAGTTTGACGGACGGGTCTATGGCGTGACTTCTCCCGAAAGAGAGTTTACAGGCCTGACGGCGGGGAAAAGCTACACCTTCCGGATAAGATCCAAAAAGGGGACTGCAGTCAGCGCTTATACGGCAGCAAATACCGTTACCACGGCTCCCAAGGCGCCGATGACCATAAGCGCGACAAGCACGGATACCACGATTACCATTGAATGGGGCCAGGTGACGGGAGCCACAGGATATGTGGTACGCTGCAACGGAAGCGACAGGATCATATCCTCGTCCGCGCAAAGATCCTGCACGGTGGAAGGGCTTAAGCCTAATACATCATATACTTATCAGATCTGTTCGATAGGTGTGGAAGGCTTCCGGAGCTCTTTCAGTGTATCCAAAACGATCAAAACGAAGCTGGCAGCTCCGGCAGTTCCCACCGGTATCACCAAGTCTGCTACGGAGAATACGGTGTCCATTGGCTGGAATGCGGTCAACGATGCAAAAAGCTATGAGGTTCTGTTTAACGGGACGGTTCATACTACGACGTTTACAAGCATAACCCTTACTCGTCTGACAGCGGGGACTGCGTATACTTTTCAGATCAGGGCGAAGAATGCGGAAGCTGCCGGTGCATATACAGCAGTTTATACCGTAACCACGACTCCGGCGGCGCCGGCGACCATTAACGCCGAAAGCACGGATACCACGGTTACGGTAACCTGGAGTCCGGCAAAAGGTGCAGTGGGATACATTGTGCGATTTAATAATCAGGACGTACATTTATCCGGGTCGGTAACTTCCTATACCGTCAGCGGGCTTAAGGCAAAGACCACTTACAGTTATCAGATCTGCTCGAAGGGCGCGGATGCTGTGGGTTCCTACAGTACCTCCAGGACGATTAAAACCCAGGCGCTGGCGGTTCCCACCGGTATCACCCATCAGGCAACGGAGAATTCCGTGACTATCAGCTGGAATGCAGTCAGCGGTGCTACGAAATATTATGTTTCCTTTAATAATTTAACGTATAGTCCCAACGAAACCACCATCACCTTCAGAAGCCTTCCAGCGAACCACAGCTATACCTATCAGATAAAGGCTGCAAATTCCACCGAATCCGGTGCGTACAGCGCTGTGCGTACCGTAACTACAGTGCCCCTGGCGCCTGCCGCCTCAGGCGTGTCGGGTGTCACCAGTGAAAATTCAGCCACCTTGAGCTGGAGCGCGGTAGCGGGGGCGGAAAGCTATGATGTATTGTTCAATGGAACAGTTCATAATGTAAAGACCAATTCCGCTGCGATCACGGGACTGGCGGCGGATACGAATTACAGATACCAGATCCGCGTCAGGAACAGGGACGGCGTAAGCGCTTATAATACGGCAAAGACGATCCGTACGGCGCCCGGAGTGCCGGCTGCCACAGCCACCTCCTCCGCAAACAGAGCACATGTCAGATGGAGTGCGGTTCCGGGGGCTGCCAGCTATGACGTGATCTTTCATGGGACGACCTATCGGGTAACGGCAACCAGCAGAACAATTTCAGGACTGACAGCGGGGGCGGTCTATACCTATCAGGTCAGATCCAATGGTGCAAACGGATCCAGCAGTTACTCTCCGGTGAAAAATGTGATGATTGTTCCGGATGTACCTGTGGTGATCGGCGCTACGGCTGAGACGTATGCCTTGGCGATCAGTTGGAAAGAAGCGGCAGGAGCCTCGGGGTATGAAGTACTTATGAAAGACAAGACCTATGCGACAACGGCAACTTCCGTGAAAATCACAGGCCTTTCGGCAAGTACCGAATATACTTATCAGGTTCGGGCCAAAAACGCAGGGGGTTACAGCGAGTATACCAATAAATGCAAAGCGGGGACGCTGGTAAAACCGCCTGCCACGCCCGTGATAACCTCGCCTTCGGTTACCTGGTGTTCCGTGACCCTGAGATGGAATTATGTCACCGGTGCGACCGGTTATGATGTTTTGTTCAATGGGACGGTTTACGAAGTTAGTAACAATAATACTTCTATAACACTGGATAACTTGTCCGAAAGCACCCGCTACAGCTATCAGGTTCGCGCAAAGAACGCCGGCGGGGCCAGCGCGTATTCCGCGGCCGCAACGGTAACCACATTGGCGAAGCCCTTTGCAGCACCCACGGGGATCACGGCAGTAGCTACGATCAATTCGGTGACCATCAGCTGGAGTGCAGTGAATAAAGCAACCGGCTATGAGATTGTATTCAACGAAACGACCTATAGCCAGACGGGAACCTCCAGGACATTCAGCGGCCTTGCGGCAGGCACGGAATATAAGTATCAGATTCGTGCAAAAAATGCCGCGGTTGTCAGCCCATACAGCACAGAGAGAACCGTGACGACGATTTCTGCCACACCGGAGAACGTGACCGCCACTGTCACTGCGACGACAATGACCATCAGTTGGGATGCAGTAAAAGGCGCGGTGGATTATGTTGTAAACCATAACGGTGTAAAACGGCGAATTACGGCTAAACAAAACATCAGAATAAACCTAATCCATTGA